>CAIMFA010000553.1 GCA_903840185.1 uncultured Lentisphaeria bacterium
TCCGTTTCATGATGTGGAATATCTTGCAGATGTAAAAAAGGAAGATATTTTGGAAAGCAGGAAACTTTTAGACATATGCGCGAGCAAGTGCAAGACCAGTAAACAGAAAGCGCGTTTGGAAATACTTGAAATGGCGTTCCAGTATTATGAGACATCAGCTCTTACATATCTTAATGACATGGAAATGAAGGCGAAGCCTATTACAAGCGAATCCGATGCTATAAAGGCACTTCTGGTCTATGAAAATATTGCCCACTTGACACAAAAACGCATGAAACTCGTAACGAAAGTCTTTCAAAATGATCCCATCCTTGTCCATCCCTGGAAATTATCTAGAGGCAAGACTGCTGAGCCGGTTTGGGGTTTGCAAGGCCTGTCCAGATTAAGTTTATGGTATAAGGAAGGAAGTCTATTCCAAAAGCGAGTTCAGGAATTGCTTCAAAAATCCGATAATGAAGAATTACGGAAGGCATTATTGGAAATGACCGCCTCTCCAAAATTAATTATTGAGTTGACAAATGGTAAATTTCCTGTGATAACAGAAAATGCTTCTTTCGAGTTAGACAATGCATCGGGATGGATTCGCTGGCTAAAGCCTGAAGAACGACCTGTTGGTAAAATGATAATTTGCAAAGATGTGGCGCACAGCGGAAAAGTAAGCATGCTGTGCGATGGGATGCTCCGCGGAGCACCCTTTCAAACAGTTGATCTAACACCGCCTGCCAACGAAAGTTATTGTGCATTGGCGTGGAGTTATATTCCTCTTGGGCAGGATGTAAACTTAGGACACGCCGAAATTAAAATTGAATTATTAGAAGGAAGCGGGAAGGTATATCTTACGGCCACCAAACCAATTTATCCTATACCAGGGGAATGGGTTCCGACAGTATGTGGTATTGATATTCCTAAATCTAAAATAATACCTGCGAAGATTAGACTATTACTTATAGTTAACGATTTTCAACAAGGATGTGGAAAGATATACTTCGATGATGCAGGTATTTATAAGATAAAATAAGAACTTAATATAATGCACATGATAGAATGAAAGACCTGCTACATACGATTTTATAATGTATTGTTAATTTTGAGTCCGGAGTAAAACACAATGGAGACAGCATGTCTGAATATAAAACAGATATTCTTATTATTGGCGGCGGAGCTGGCGGTTGTGCCGCTGCGCTTAGCGCATGTTCGCTTGGATTGAATGTGATAATGACGGAGGAGACTGACTGGGTTGGAGGACAATTAACATCTCAGGCTGTACCGCCGGATGAGCATTCCGCCATTGAAACTCACGGTTGCACTGGACGGTATCGAGAATTCCGCAATAGAGTTCGGCAATATTACAGGGACAATTACCCGCTGAAGTCAGAATCGAAAAAAGATCCTTATTTTAACCCAGGCAAAGGAAGCGTGTCGAAATTATGCTTCGAACCGCGCATCGGCGTAAATGTACTTGAGCAAATGATGTCTTATTCTATTTCTTCGAATAAATTGAAAATAATTTTGAATTGCAAGCCGGTTAGCACGGAAACAAATGATGATAAAATTATCAGCGCAACACTAAAAAATACGCAAACTGGAGAAAACTATTTCATAGAAGCGGCTTATATATTGGACGCGACCGAACTGGGCGATTTGCTGCCCATGTCTGGAACCGAATATGTAAGCGGAGCAGAGTCCGTTGATGAAACCGGAGAACCTCATGCCGTATCCGGCCCTGCGCAGCCGGACAATGTACAATCGTTCGTTTGGTGCCTCGCTGTAGGATATGATTCTGAAGGCAGTCATGTAATTGACAAGCCGGAAAATTATAAATTCTTCAAGGATTTCATTCCGGAAATGAATCCGTCCTGGCCAGGGCGTTTATTAAGCTGGACGTATTCGCAGCCGAGGTCTCTCACCCCTTGTTTGTCAGGGCTGGGGCTGAAAGGGCTTCCGCTGACAACCCAGGGAACTTTTGACTTCTGGCGTTACCGCCGCTTGTTGTACGCCGATCATTATGAAGCGCCCATCGATGAAGTCACTCTGATCAACTGGCCGCAGAACGACTATGCAAACGGGAATATCATAGACAAGCCTGAGTCTGAAATCAAAAAACATTTACAGTCTTCGCAGGAGCTATCCTTAAGCTTGCTTTACTGGATGCAAACTGAATCTCCAAGACCAGACGGGGGAGCCGGATACCCTGGATTGTATCCTCGACCAGATGTGACAGGAAATGAACTAGGACTGGCGAAATATCCGTATATTCGTGAATCCAGGCGCATCAAGGCTGTGTTTACAATAACAGAACTCCATGTCGGGAAAGACGCTCTGGGAAACCGTTCCCCACACTTTGAGGATAGTGTTGGGATCGGTTCCTATGATATTGATCTTCATCCTTCTGCCAACGGATGCAATTATATACATCTCGACGCAGTGCCATTTCAGATTCCTTTACGTAGCCTGATTCCTGTCCGCATGAAAAATCTTATCCCTGCATGTAAAAATATCGGAACAACCCATATTACCAACGGATGCTACCGGCTTCACCCCGTCGAATGGAATATCGGCGAATCTGCGGGGCTTCTGGCGGCGTTCTGTTTGAAGAGAAAGGTCTATCCATGTCAGGTTGCTGGAAACAATGAAATACTCAGGGAATTCCAAAAACTTTTGTCAGATCAGAAAATTGAATTAGAATGGGCATAAAAAAAGTAAGTTCATTTTATTCTCAAACTTGACTAAGAGGTAAAAATAAACTAACTTCGCGAGACATATATTACCATAGGAATAATGTGGGAAAGTCAATTTATCAGTATTCGCTTAAACGCAAGAAAGTAATGTAATTAAATGGTACTCCGGCGTTAGAGATGGAAAAAAATCTCACCGGACGAGTACTGCTTGACGCCGAAGCTGCAAAATACCTCCAATGGCTTGGATATCCTGGACAGTGTGGGCAAATGGCACACTATGGGAATTCAAGAGGATAAATAATTGTACACTATTACATGCAGGCTGGAAACATTTGAGTGGCTGGTATTGGTGTTTCGTTGAGAATAATACATAAAGACGGGCTGCACATTATTCTAGTAAAATAAAACGATATTCGTAATTTTAAATTTGGAGATGATCATGAAGAATATGGAAAGAATTTTTCGCAATCAACGTTTTACGATTAGTATTGCGGGAAATGGTTGTGTCAGTGAAATCCGTCCGCTGGTTAATTCTGTATGCGCAAAGATTGATACTATCGGGGCGATTGCGGATGAAAATGCCAAGCCTGTAGAAACAATTAATCAATTTTTTGATCCGCATATTCACGGTGATTGTCTGGTTCACGATAAACTGACCCATACTGCATTTTCTTTCCGGCATCATGAACAGCAGCCGGGAAACTGGCAGGCAGTGCAAAAATGGTTTGACCGGGAAGACCACTGGGAATGGAATCTCGAAATCATTCACCTCGATGGCGCAGAAAGGGAAATGAGCGTCGAATTACTATTGCCGCATCCCATTTTTCCCGGAGCACCCGGCCCCGGACACAGTAAATGGAAATTATGGCTGCCGGTTTCCCAGGAGTCATTAGGCAATGACTACGGCATCAGAAAAGTGCATCACTGCAAATGCATAGATGAGAAGACGGATATTCCGCTGCCGCTCTGCACATTGTTTCATTCGACACAGGATATAAGCCTGGGGTTGTCATATCTGCTGCCGCCGGATCAGACATGGTATACCGATTTTGAAATTGACCAGAGGAACTGGATGACTAAAATCACGTTCAACAACCTGGGGCTGGTCAAACACGGGAAAATAAATTTAAAGTTCTGGATATTCAGTCATGAAGGCGACTGGCGTCCGGCGCTGGGCTGGGTGAGAAATAAATTCCCGAAGATTTTAGGCCCGGTGCCAGGCCAGGAAAAACTCGAAGGCAATATGGCCTACACCATTCCGATGATTCCGGAAAAGCGGATCAAGGACTGGTCACAGAAAATGCATCTCCGCTGGAATGAGCTTTTCTATTGCAGGAATTTCGGTGATTATTTTCCGGCAGAGCCTTTCGATTCCAACCACTTCAAGACGCCGGAGCATCCGGAGTGGTCTGCGGACAATCTTACCTATGACAACATCAACCGTTATATTGACATGTGCCACAAGCATAGCGTAAAGGTTATGCCGTATTTTAATATCGGCGAATGCGAGTCGGAAATTGCCCGTAAATATTTCCCGGAATCAATCGCGAGAATATTCAACGGCGATGAACTGGTGCCATGGATATACTACGACCGCAGGAATTATAATATCCTGATGAACAGCGACCCGGCCTATCCATTCTTTGATTTTATCATGGCACAATTTGAAAAACTGCTGAAGCGATGTCCGGGAATCGACGGCTTCTTTTTTGACCAGATGAGTTATGGCTGGATCGATACGGCGCATTTCGACGGACAGACATTTTATAACAACCGGCCGGCGTACAACATGGCGAATATGTATCTGCGGGCCTTAATGAAGACCAGAGAGATATTCCCGCGCCCGCGGATTAACGGCATGGCGAATGGCGTTGTACGCTGGCAGATGATGGAATATCTGGACGGGGTTATGGCTGAAGGCGATCCTGAAGTGCTGGGCAGACTGGCGATGCTTGCTCCTGAAAGGCCGACAATTTGTCTGGATGAAGGCGAAGCCGCTTTTCAAATGGCGTTGTATTACGGTTCATGGCTGCATGTTTCCCCGTATTACAGGTATCCGACGACAGAATCCCTGCCGAAAGACGCGCTTAAACTTTTTTCCCGCTACAACCCGCTGTTTGAATTTCTGGAAGGCAGAAAATGGGTTTATACTCACAACCCGCTCAGTGTAGAGATAAATTCAGCGAATATCTACAATTCTCCGCTTTTGAATCATGGCGAAAAAATCAAAGCCAATATTTTCAAAACGCCATGGGGCGAATATGTCATTGTTATTCTGGCGGTTCCCAAAGGTCTGGCGCTGAATAGTTCGCGCCATATTTCACTCACCGTTAAATTTAAAGTTCCGGAAA
>CAIMFA010000554.1 GCA_903840185.1 uncultured Lentisphaeria bacterium
TAGTTAAGTAGATAAGATAGCACGGCCTGATAAATAATCAAGCACCAAAATAAGATAAATAGTTAATATTCAATGATTTAACTAATAGTGCGGACTTTTGGCGGTACTGTCGACTGGAACTGGATTTCAGAACTGCGTCCTTTTTGCGGATTGCTATTTGAAAATCTTTTTCTGCAATAGTATTGTAACAGGTTTATAATTAATCAAAACAAACTATGGAATAAATATAACTGTATGAAAGCTGTAGATTTACGTAAAAAATACATTGATTTTTTTGTCAGCAAAAAGCATAAAGTCATCAAGAGCGCTTCGCTGATACCGGACAATGATCCCACCTGTCTGTTCACCACCGCCGGGATGCATCCGCTGGTGCCGTTTCTCCAGGGCGAGAAACATCCGCTGGGCTGCCGTCTGGTCAATGTGCAGAAATGCATCCGTACCGGTGATATCGAGGAAGTCGGCGATCCGGTTCACCTGACCTTTTTCGAAATGCTCGGCAACTGGTCGCTCGGGGATTATTTCAAGGAAGAGGCCATTCAATTCAGTTTTGAATTTCTGACCAGCCCGGAATGGCTGAACATTCCGATCCGCCAGCTTGCAGTCACAGTTTTCGCCGGAGACGATGATGCGCCGTTCGACGATCTGGCTTACAATCTGTGGCATCGTCTCGGCATTCCCCTGCCCCGTATCGCCAAACTCCCGAAAGCCGACAACTGGTGGGGCCCGGCGGGCCAGACCGGACCATGCGGCCCGGATACTGAAATGTTCTACTGGACCGGTCCCGGCGAAGCCCCGGAAACCTTTGACCCGAAAAACCGGCTCTGGGTTGAAATCTGGAACGACGTGTTCATGCAGTACAATAAAAACGCCGAAGGCAAATATGAGCCGTCAACTCAGCAGAACGTGGACACCGGCATGGGCGTGGAACGCGTCACCGCCGTGCTACAAGGCAAATCCAGCTGCTACGACACCGAAATTTTCCAGCCGATCCTGCGCAAACTGGACGAACTGCGCGGCATTCCGGCGCCGGAAGTCCGCACCAACTCGGAACGCATCATCGCCGACCATATCCGTTCATCGGTCTTTATCATTGCCGACGGCATCACGCCGGGGAATGTTGACCAGTCCTATGTACTCCGCCGCCTGATCCGCCGCGCCATCCGTGAAGGACGGAAGCTCGGGATTGAAAAGGCGTTCATCGTGCCGGTGGCACAGGTCGTGATTGAGAATTTCTGCGATGTTTACAGTGAACTGAAGCAGAATGAAGCCAAGATCATTGAAGAGCTGCATGCGGAAGAAAGCCAGTTTGAACTGACTCTGGAAAAAGGTTCCAGGGAATTTGAAAAACTGATTGCCAGAGTGCCAGAGCATGTCGTCAAAAAAGTCATCAGCGGCAAAAACGCGTTCTTCCTGTATGAGACTTACGGGTTCCCGCTGGAACTGACTGAAGAAATGGCCGCGGAAAAAGGTTTCCAGGTGGACCGCGAAGGCTTCAACGAAGCCTTTGCCAAACATCAGGAGCTTTCCCGCAAAGGCGCCGAGCAGAAATTCAAAGGCGGACTGGCGGACAGTTCCGAAGCGACCGCCGGACTGCATACCGCTACTCATCTCCTCCAGGCGGCATTGCGCAAAGTTCTCGGAGAGCACGTCGAACAGCGCGGATCGAATATCACCGCGGAGCGTCTTCGCTTCGACTTCTCCCATAATGACAGAATTTCCCAGGAAGACCTGGATAAGGTTGAGCAGATAGTCAATGAAGTCATCGCCCGAAAGCTGCCGATTGACTGCCGGGAAATGACGGTGGATGAAGCCCAGAATGAAGGCGCAATCGGTCTTTTCGGCGACCGCTACGGCGAAAAAGTCAAAGTTTACACCATCGGCGACTTCAGCAAGGAAATCTGCGGCGGACCGCATGCTTCAAATACCGGCGATCTGGTTAAATTCAAAATTTTGAAGGAAGAGAGCTCCAGCAGAGGGGTCAGAAGAATCAAAGCGGTATTGATTAAAGAATAATATGTGCTATAGTTGTTATTCAATTGGCAGACACAGGATAATTTTGTCTGCATCAGGTAAAAAAGGTTGCATTTTGCATGAAAAGAGCTGATTTGCTGATAGCCCATAATAAGGGCGTTTATAATATAAAAGTGGAAGGGCGCGCCAATTTTGAGTACGGTCTTCCTTTGCGTAATTTTGCCAAAAACCTCGAAGGGAAGTTCGAAAAAGTCTGTATTGACCTGACGAGCTGTACCGGCATGGACAGCACTTTCATGGGCGTGCTGGCGATGATCGGACTGAAAGCCCGCAAAGTCGGCGGCATTGTCGAAATCATCAATGCCGACGCCAATAACCGCCATCTGCTGATCGGCCTGGGACTTGAAAAACTCTTTGTCTTCATTGAACGACAAGAAGGCCCGGAAAATGCCGACTGGCAGCAAAGCGAATCAGACAAGGATCGCTTGACTACCGCCGAGACCGTGGTTGAAGCCCACCAGACGTTGATGGATGTTGACCAGAACAACATTCCGAAATTCGAAAAAGTTGTAGAATTCGCCCAGGAAGACCTCGATAAAATCAAAAAAGCCTCTCAGTAACTTCACTTCTTCATGTTGATTCCGTATTATATCCCGGATTATTTGCCGGATTATTTCTAGATAACTGCCGCAAGCGGGTGTATAATATAAATAGAGAGCCAATTGCATAACTAACGTTTTGCAGGAATTCAGAATTTAGAATCTAGAATTCAGAATGAAATTAGAACTAAAATCCGGATTTATTCTGAGTGCTGAATTCTGAATATTTTTGCAATTACCTCTAGAATACAGCAATCTCCTTCATCCGTTTGCAGGATGAGGCGGCTGCATTGA
>CAIMFA010000555.1 GCA_903840185.1 uncultured Lentisphaeria bacterium
CACTCTTTCCCTACACGACGCTCTCCGATCTCGCCAGTTGATCGTGCAGGCGCATTATGAAGGTTATCTTGAGCGCGAGGATTCATCGATTATTAAATTACAGAAACTGGAAAACTGGCGCATCCCGGAAGATTTTAATTATGACGCCATCAACGGATTGCGCAACGAATCGCGCCTGAAGTTGAAAAAAGTAACGCCCTCCACGCTGGCCCAGGCCGGACGGATAGACGGCGTCACTCCGGCGGAAATCGCCCTTTTGCAGGTGCATTTAACCAGATTGTACAAGAAAGACAACGCGGGTTAACCATGAATTCTGACATATTATATTTTAAAGATGTTATGCGCAGGCTGTGCAAGGAAAAGCTCTCCCTGTTCTGTCTGATTGTGGTTGCCGCTTATTTTGTCACGGCGCTGGGAGTGGAAGGTTATAGTATCTACTGCCGTAAAGTCAACACCCAGCCGGTTTATGACATCGGGAAAATGGAAGACCGGTTTCAACCGCCTTCAACCGGGCATCTCATGGGGACTGACTATCTTGGGCGTGACGTTTTTATGCGGGCGCTGGCTGGAACCGCCACGGCAATCAAAGTTGGAGCGCTGGCCTCACTGATCTCCGCTGTAATCGGCGTGCTGCTGGGGACGGTTGCCGGATATTTCGGCGGCTGGATTGATGAGCTGGTCGTCTGGCTTTACAGCACGTTCGATTCCATGCCGACGCTGCTTTTTATTCTGGCTTTCGCGCTGCTGGTGTCGAAAGGGTTCCTCTATCCTCCGCTGGCAGCGTCGTTTGCGGCACTTTCGGCGGCGCTGAATACCGATCCCGGCATGATGGCGGTTTATCTCGGGATCGGCATAACCGGCTGGGTCAGTCTCTGCCGCGTCGTCCGCGGCGAAACACTCAAACTGCGCGAATGCGGTTATGTTCAGGCGTCTCAGGTCGCCGGGCAGAATTCCTTCCGCATCATTACCCGCCATATCATCCCGAACCTGTTTCATCTGGTTATCATTTACTTTACCATGCGTTTCGCCTTCGCGATTATGACGGAAGTAATTGTGAGCTACCTAGGGCTCGGTGTTCAAAGAGTTCCAAGCTGGGGCGTAATGATTGCTGACGGGCAGGAACGCCTCTGGCGCGGCATCTGGTGGGAAGTGGCCGCCGCCACCGGTTTCATGTTCCTGCTGGTACTCTGCCTGAACATGCTGGGCGACGCGCTGCGTGACACTCTGGATCCAAAGTTAAAGAATTAAAACAATGCCTTAATCGGCTGATTTACAATAAAAGACCGATAAATAATCTTACTGTAAATAGCTTATAATATTATATGATTCGAATTTGATTTATTTAATAATCATCAGTTCATTGCCGCCGCGCTGAAATTCATAATTTACTTTTCTAATTTCTATTGCTTTTGTTTTGAAATCAGCAATGACTCTCTGAACATAAGGCGATTTAACGCCGTTCAGATCCAGCAACGGAAATATCCTTACTTCGCCGGCGACACGCAGCATCTCATTGATGGCTTCAACATGAAATTCATAGGAGAGATTGCTTGAATAAAGAAATAAAAAATGCGAACTCAAAGCAATATCAAACTCTTTATCAGCAAACGGCAGATGAGGCAGCTCCCCGGGGACATATTTCTTGTCGCATTTTCCAGCTTCATAAGAATTCAGGAATATCTTCATTGCCGCCATTCTGATTCCGCCGAGTTCATCAACTGATTTGATGGTATTCCAGACGAATTTTTCTTTATTGCATGCAGTCTGTTTTAAAACCTCTTTGCAAGTATCATCAATCCGCTGCCGGATTTGTTCTTTCGTTAAACTATAAATCGGATCAAGCGAGACAACACGTCCACCGCGACTGTTGCATTCATAGTTGAAACTTGCCGGCCCGTCGCCACACCCAAGGATTTTCTGGGTCAATTCGTCATCACGTAGATCGAACATCCGTTTATATTCATCGAAGTTTCTGCCCCATGGCACAACTTCATTATATTTTACTGCCATGCGAGTATTTCCTTTTTCGCATTACAAAGATAATGTATTATAGAAGATCATATATAAAATAGTTTTATATAATTACTGACATTTTATTCGTATGACACGGAAGCGTATTGATTATCCTGCGGTCTCTTTAAAGCGTAAAAGTCAATATAGGTTTGATCGCCTTCCGGCACATCACCGCCCCTGCCTCTTTTCTGAAACGGACCGATAGTGATGACAGGTTCGAGATTTCTCAGATATTCCGGTTTCTGTCTGCCTTTGCCTTCCTGGCGGATGAAAAAATTAGTGAGTCCCAGTGACAGGGTTTTTCCAGTGTTTTCAATAGCGGATGCAGTATCCTGCCAGACCCGTTTCTCAATCGGATTTGCGGCATTGGAGCCGTCGGCGTGATAAATCGTGCGGTTTACGCTGCGGATTTCAGCTATCAGCCTTCTAGCCTCCGCCAGCATTTTAGCTGAATCCTGATCGTAACCGGCTGGATCGTAAAGGCTTGGGCGGGCAATATCGGTTTTAAACTGCGGAAATAAATTGCGGGTTTCGCCATAAGCTGCCTTCAGACCTTCCCGTATATTCTTTTTTAAACCTGACATCTGACGCTTCTCGTTTTCCAGCGCTTCAAGTATATCAGCTTTTTCACTGTCATCCTCAGTAGATTTCAAGATTTCTTTCAGTTCGCTGATCTGGCGCGCCGACTCATCCGCCTGCTCCTGCCAGCTTTTATAACTCCGGCATAGCTGGTAAACAGTCTCCAGATCCGCAGGATCGGACAACTGCGCCGCCCTGAAATCAACCGCGCTGCAGGCGGAGTAAAATCCGCCGCAGAGTAGAGACAATATGACTGCTGTTATCAGTTTATGCATTATTATAATATTTCCCGAATTTTAATATATAAATTATAAATATGCCATCAAAGTGTCTAAAATGCAAAGAGATGCGACTTTGGCAAAGACTGCGCCGGATACG
>CAIMFA010000556.1 GCA_903840185.1 uncultured Lentisphaeria bacterium
CAAAATCGTATAAATAGCGGACGCAGGACGCGGCTTTATGCCGATTTTGACGTTGACTGCGACAGGTTCTAATGTAGCTCCAGCGCCTTTTTACCTATCCACATCTTCTTTCATTTCTTTCATGCCAGATTTGACACTACCTTTTATCTAGACTTTAAATACATCCTGATAGGATACAGTTTACCTCGCAATAATGCAATATGCGCTATCCGGTAACGCAATATTTTTCTTGAAAATATAAGCTGAAAATCATTGTGAAATGGATTTTCTGAACCAGCGGGTTTCGCCTGCCTGCATCTGGAAACTGATAGTATCAATATTTTTACCGGCAGACTTGCCGCCGGCAAGGTCAAGCAGATCGCATTTGCCCGGCAGGCGCAATGTTTTACTGCCATTGCTGAGCGCGTGAATTGTGATAAAGCCGTTGCCTGCATAAGTTACATCATTGCATGGACCGATTGGCTCCATACCGGCTTCCCGCACAATATTTCTTATCAGCTCCGGAGTGAACGCTCCGGGAACCGCGATATAAATACTTGTCCAGTCCTTAAAGCGTTTTACCGCCCAGCCGGTTTTGCCGGTACCGGAAATCTCGCCAAGAGCGACTGTGCTGTTGTCATCAATATAAAACAGCGGCTGCATGGATTCTGTCAAAACATTGTCTTTCAATCCGGCAGCAAGTTTATCATTAACCCCGGACAATGGTTTTATCCGGAAATGGCTGGATATTTCAGGCGAATATTTTATATGCATCCCCGTCAACTGATAGATATTTTCCTCAAAAGTTCCCTTATCCGAGGCGATCCCGGCGGCACTGACAAAGATCACGATATTCCCGTCCTTCTGTAAATTCTGCTTCACCCATTCGATCTGAGCGGCTGAGATGGACGGCGCGGCAAGAAACAGATTAACTTTGTACTTGGCCCGCCTCGGATTCGTTAAATCGTCAAGATTGTACGCATCCCAGGAAACCCCGGAACGGCTGAGCGCCAGTCGCGCCAGCCCGACTGAAAGGTTGTTAAAACTCTGAGAGAAACCGTACGCTGCATAGCTGCGGAGTTCGTCGTCGATAAATGCGCCGATCTGTCCGCGGTCTTCCGGCATCGGATTCTTCGCGGCCAGTTCCATCGCGGCGGCCATTTCCTTTACTGCTTCGACATATTTCGGAGTATCGAACATATTGCGGCTCAATCCCAGGAACCATCCGCCCTGCCCTTGCGCCGCCAGCATTCCCAGGTCGCGTCTGCCCTGATTGACTAACTCATTCTCGTCATTAACCCCGCCCTGAATCATGATCTGGGTCGCGGCATCGGCGGGCTTCCAGGAAGTATGAGTGCGATAATCCAGTTCGCTCAACAATATTTTGCCATGCAGTCCGAGAGAACCGGCAACTGAGTTGTAATTACCGGTTCGTCCGGGAAGCCGCCATACGCCGTAATCCGGAACGCTGATAAATCCGTCTATATATTTATCATCGAACAGCAGTTTCTGATTTGAGCGGCCGCTGTATCCCTGAATGATATCCGGCGAGTAAATATTGATAAAAATGTTTCTGCCAAATTCCTCTTTGACTACTTTTCCGAAATAGTTAGCCGACTTCATTGCGCCAATGTCATTATGCCGGTTGGAGTCAATTATCCAGCGGTCCGTACCTTTTTTGGGGTCAAGGAACCACCCTTTAGTACGCAATTCAAACGGCGCAAATTTAGCGGTTTCAAATGTTACAGCCGGATTCTGCCAGGCCTGACGCAGACGGTTGACGTCATTGCCGTATATTTCACGCAGGAATGCTCTGAAATCTTTTTCAGCTCCGGGCGAAAAATCAAATCCCTGATATTGTACATGCGGAAACCACTGGCTGTCGGTGCCGCACCAGAGATTCACTCCGGCAACCGCTTTGCCGCAATCAAAACTTTTAATATGTTTGACCAGATCGCGTAACGCCTCGGCAACTGTGCTGCGAAACTCTTCCGCGCTGTAACTGTTATCCCAGCGGTCATAAGGCCCGTTACCAAGTTTATCCGGTTTGGTTAAAAGTTTTTTGTGTCCGGATACCTTGCGGCCGTCATGATCGCGCCACACAGCGTCCGGATGCTCCTCTCCCCAGGCCCGGTAGTCCGGCGTGATCCTCACATTCAGCATTATCACCGTGTCCGGCGAATACGACAGCGCCAGTTCGATGCTCTTCCGGACTTCCGAAAAATCATATTTACCCTTACCCTGCCACCAGTCTTTGTCTGAAGTATAGCTTGAAGTAAGCCAGATATAATGCCATCTGATTCCGGCTTTCAGCGTAGTTTTATATTCACTCTCATCGGTTTTAACCGTGAAATTATTATACGCCAGCGAGGGAATTGGCTGGTCATTTACATAAAGCACGGGAAAATCCCCGGAATTTCTAATCTCGACTTTTACGGGTGCGCGATCCCGCCACATCCGGCGGACTTCTTCAATTGGCACAGTTGGACTGCTCTCTTCAGCACTTGGGGGTCTGGACAGGAAACTGTTCGGAGCCGGAGCCGGACGCAAACTGATATCATCCCACCAGATAATCTGCGGCGCGCCGCGCAAACTAAGCAGGGCATACAGTTGATCATAACCTTCGGGGACTTTAAATATGATCTGCACATACCGCCACTGAGCGCCATAAAGCGGAGCCATCAGCGGATTGAAAGCAACCGGGTCAAATACCTTTTCCGGCTTATCTCCGGTCGCAGGCAGGATGATGCGGCACATTCCGGAAGCGCCGAAATTAGGTTCAGTCAGATGATACCAGCCGGAAAATAGATATTCCTGACCGGCTTTCACCCCGACTAATTTGGTTTTCCATGAAACTTCTCCGGATTGAGCGGTCTTATCGATCTTGAAAGCGGGTTTGCCGCTGCGGGAGACCGCCGGGTCACGGCTGAAAATGCCGACGCTTGATTGAGCAGCCTGCATTCCGGCATCTGTTTTGCCGCTCTCATGACCCCATTCCAGCGTAAATTTCGGAGCCGCGCTGGATTGTCCGTCCCATTCAACCCCGTCCAGCAGATTCTTCGTATCACATGGAATTATCGTAAATGAACTGCAATTGTCTTCACGTTCAAATTCAATGTTTAACACCCCTTTGGCATCCGCGGACAAATACCTGACCGGACGGTCTGAAAAGTTTACCGCATAACCCTGTCCCGGTGCCACTTTAAATATTCCGGAGGATATGCGCAGGATTGCCGGCGCATCGGTCACAACCTTGCCAGCAAAAATATTCTCCTTGATTGGAATCGATGAATTGGAAATCAGTTCCGCTTTGCCTTTGCGGCCGGGAAACGAAAACTCCGCCGTGTCCGTTTCGCCGGCCTTTAACGGCTTGCGGAAAATCTTGAAATCTGCAATCACGCCATGGCATTTTGCAGCGCCATAGCCGCCGATGCCGATATTTTTGTCGCCGAACAGTACAGCAGGACGTTTCATCGAGCCGATCAGGCGGTCATCCATAAAAAGCGAGACGCTCTTACGGTTCCAGCATATTGTAAACTTGTACCATTTGGCATCGCCAATATCCGCCTGACGGAAAATCTGGCTTCCGTCTTTACCCGCCGCAATCACCCACGGATAAAACTTCTTGCCATTCTCCTTGGCATTGACGCCGATGCTTAATCCGGCATAATCCGGCGGCAACGCGGATTTTATGGAAGCCAGAGTGGCTAACACATCTTTCCCGCCGGCGGCAGCGACAGCCTCCTTCAGCAGCGGGTAATACTTGAATTCAATAGTTCCTTCATCTGCTTGAAGAATATTTTCTGCGGAATAGAGCAGCACAGAAGCACCATCGCCGGCAATTTTAACTCCGTCAACATTCTGTATTCTGACTATTTCACCTTTTCCGGAAACCGGGAAAACTTTTCCGGCAGCCGTCTCCGCACTCAAATCTTTACTGAACGGAGCGGAAAAAACCACATCCGGTTCCAGCGCCATTGTTGAAAACAACACACATGACAGTCCGGTGGAGAGCAGCAGCTTCTTAATCATCTTTCGTCCTTTGATAAAACATTTTGGGAGCGGGCTGAAATTATAGTCCGTAATAATTGGTGATTCTGTAATAATACTCAACGCTGGTCGCCAGGCCTACCATGCCGACATTGGTCACATACTCGGCGTTTTTAATCGGCGCATAATGTCCATCCCCCCAGGCCACGTTAGCACTTTTGTTGATATGCACATCATGTATTGTATCTGTTCCGGCGGTAAGAGTGGAATTGCCGTTGATCGCTGCACGGGCCTGAGTCCCCTGGTATCTCCAGGTGTCTCCAAGCATAATCTTGGTTGAAGGTTTCTTTACTCTGCTGTTTTTCCACGGCGTATACGATTGTACATCAACGCCAATATAAGTTTGTCCGAAACCATTATCGAAATTATATCCGATGGAAACATACTGATATCTGGACGGCGAATTAGGCAGTTCAATGCAGCTGTTCGGGCCGAATGTCAGCGGATCGGTCAACATTGTCGCAGACGGACACATAAAGATTTTCGGCGATGGCAGATATTTATTGGATTTTAAACACCACGCCCAGTTCAATGCATTCCGGTCAATCGGGTTATTAAAATTGAACGGCACATAATAACCGTCATAATCATTTTGATACACAGAAAAGGCGGTGCCGATCTGTTTCATTTTGTTTGCGCAGTCGGACTGTCTTGCTTTTTCCCTGGCTTTGCTAAGCGCGGGCAGCAGCATTCCGGCGAGGATC
>CAIMFA010000557.1 GCA_903840185.1 uncultured Lentisphaeria bacterium
CAAAATCGTATAAATAGCGGACGCAGGACGCGGCTTTATGCCGATTTTGACGTTGACTGCGACAGGTTCTAATGTAGCTCCAGCGCCTTTTTACCTATCCACATCTTCTTTCATTTCTTTCATGCCAGATTTGACACTACCGGTTTTAACCGTTCCACATTCCGGCGAACGCATGAATGTCATCCGGCGTGGCTTTGATAATTTCCAGCACAAAATGGCTGACTCCGTATCTGCGGCAGTTGCGGACAAAGCGCGGCAGATCCATTATGTTCGGAGTGGACAGCGGCAGATGACCGTCGCCCCATTCCGTTTTTACTGTATCCGGGGTGAACGTCGAAGCATGAAGATGAACCATCCGCACATCGCACATGTTCAGGAAATCAAGCACTTCGTGATGAAAGTCCCGGTCATAAATAAACGATGCGGCCCACAGGTGGCAGGTATCCAGGCAGATCGGATGGTTTAACGATGCGGCACTGTCCGAGGCAAACAGATTGGCCGAACCGTAAGCGGGGAAGTCATTCTCTATGCAGAACAGCAGGTCGGGAAACTCGTGGCGGATAAACTCCAGCCGCTGTTTCAACCATTCCCGCCGCATCGCGTATTCTTCAGTATTCAGGAAATCGCCGCAGATGCGGGATTTGCCGTCAATGGACATTTCCGGGCGGAATATCATGCTCATACACTCGTCATAAGAGCGGCCGCGGCCAAAGGCGGGAACCGCGATGTCGGTCATGGCGAAACCGTGAAAAACAGCGCTGGTCATTTTGTGCCGGCGCATGATTTCCGCGTTACGACGGATTTCAATCAGACTCAGATCGGCATTTTTAGCGGCGAGATTGATCCCGTACTCCGAAAGCAGCGGCGCATGGGCGCTCATCGGTACTCCGAAACTGACAATCCGTTCGATTTCCTCTTTAGTGGCGGTATTATGCAGCTGGACGCCGAAAATAAAACCGTGCTGTTTACAAGCTTCCCTGCATTCCAGCAGATTCCTGTATCCGGCATCGCCTAAGAACGCGCTGGAGGTAACATCCAGCACGATTTGATCATTACTATTGCTGTCAACCATCTATTAATCCCGATTCTTTTTAGTTTTTAAGTTTTAGGTTTTAACCTTACACCAGTTCTCTCTCCGACTACTCAATCCGGTCTAAATCAAGCAAGCAGCCCGTCATCTTTGGGCTCCGGAAGCACCCGGATACGTTTGCCGTGGCGCGGGAATTTGATGACAATCGAAGTTCCCCTGCCTTCCGTGGTTTGCAGGCTCAACTCGGCGCCGTGCTCCCTGACGATCCGTTCAATGACCATCATGCCCAGGCCGGTGCCTTCCTTCTTAAAAGTTTGAAACGGCTCAAAGATTCTGCTTAGATTGCCGGAACTGATACCCATGCCGGTATCGGCGAATTCCAGTTCCAGCCAGTCTTCACTATATGAACAGATCACATCAATCCCGCCGCCTTCAGGCATGGCCTGAACGGCATTTTTCAGAATGTTGTAAAAGGCCTGCTTCAACTGCGCGGGATCGCCTGAAACTTTCGGCAGAATCTCCGGCCATTCGCATTTTACGCTGACCGCCCGGTTTTCAATTTCCTGACGCATGAAGTTCAGAGTTTCAATAATCAGGGTTTTCATATCCACCGGCACCATCTGAGTACGTCCGGGACGTATCGCATGGAGAAACTGGTTGATGATGTTGTCCAGCCGCTCGACTTCGTTCTTGGCTGCGTCGATCATCTCGGCGGCGGCCTGACGGTCAAAACCTTTTTTGGATTTGTCGGCGAACATCCGCTGGAGAAGCTGCATGTTCAGGTAAAGACTGTTCAGCGGGTTGCCGATTTCATGCGCGACGCTGGCGGCCAGCATGGATATCGCCTGAATCTTTTCAGTTTCCAGTTCTTCGATGGTGCGGTCTTTGGTCTCGGTGACATCCCGGAGAATTACTGTCGCGTAACCGTCTTTCTCCTCGGTCGGCACCAGATAAAACTGCAGATAGCGGTGAACCGGATAGAGTATCTCAATTTCCTGTCTGGAGGCACGGAACCATTCATCTTCATCCTCCTTGAGAATGCGGTGCCAGTCCACATTCCGCAGAAACTGGGAAATCCTCAGATCGTTAAGGTCGTCAGGCAGTCCGAGCAACTCCTTCGCCGCTTTATTGTGATAGCGGATCTTAAGCCGGCGGTCAACTACCAGAATACCTTCCTGGATTGCGTTGAATATCGTTTCCAGGAAGCCTTTCTCGCGTGACAGCCGCAATATGTAGGCCTGGACGCTGTTGGAATCTATCGAATCCACCCGTTCCAGAAAACGGTCAAGAATGCTTTTTTTCGATATCATTGATTTATTCCGCAAATATCATTAATTTTATTAACCACAGAGATACAAAGACACAGAGAAAACCTGATTGTAATTATATTAACTGGTAATTAGTTAATTACATATCATTTGTCGCTCCCGCTATTTGGCCATTCAAAACTTTAGCACTTTAGCACTTTAGAAATCCTATCTGTCCTTGTCCTGTCTCATATTGTTAATCACGACAATAGAGACAATTTGGCACAAAAACACTGTTTTTTCAAGCGAAAACCGAAAAAACGTTATCAAAACACCGGTTTCGGCATGAACGAGATTTTGCATTACCGTTGAATTGCGCTAGATTTATACTATGCAAGGCTGAAAATTCAACTATAGATTGCGAAGATTTCGGGAATTGGTTCGTATTCTGAGAGGCTGCCGATACCGGGGTATCGAAGGCCTCGAAGAGTGCGAATCCAAACTCGAAAGATCGCAACCGCTTTGCGGTGAATGTCTTGCGGTTGTATTTTTCC
>CAIMFA010000558.1 GCA_903840185.1 uncultured Lentisphaeria bacterium
ATTGCCTGATATGAACTCGGCGGAATCACGGCCCACATGTCTTCGCAAATCTCGATCCCGAACTTGAAAGTGCGCCCGGATTCAAAAATCAGGTCGGTTCCGAACGGAACATTGTAATTCAGTCCCGGCACTGACACTTCCAGATTGCGGACATTTCTGCCGGACTTAAACCAGCGTTTCTCGTAGAACTCCCGGTAATTCGGATTGAATATTTTCGGCACGATCCCTTTGACAGTTCCGTGCTGGAGGACAAATGCGCAATTGTAGACGGCGTTGCGGAACATGAACGGCGCGCCGGCGATGATGATGATATTCTTTTTCGCCGTGGCGCCGGCGATCGCGATAATTGTTTCGATGGACTTGTCCAGCAGTACGGGTTGATGAAAAAGATCGGCGCAGGTGTAGCCGGAAACCGCCAGTTCAGGAAATACCGCCGCGGCGGCATGATGCCGTTCCGCAATCCGCGCGGCTTCGATGATCTTTTCGCTGTTGAACGCAGGGTCGGCAACCCTCAATTCGGGAGATGCTGCCGCCAGCCGGTAAAATCCGAACATTTCGCACCTTCTTTATATTTAATTCTGCTATTACAGTAACATTGTTTTACCTTTTATGCCAGTTTTATCAAATTTTTTCGGGTTTTGTCAAAAAAAAAATTTGTGTTGCCGCAAAAGCGGATTAGACTTTTGTACTGGCGATTGGCAATTAACTAATCACTAATTACCATTCACCATTTACGGGTAAGATTTCTCTGTGCCTTGCTAACTCTCGGGTTAGTCCCGCAACTGCGGGATGTCTCTGTGGTTAAACTGCATTATGGAAACGGATATTTATGATTAGGAAAATACTGCTGGCCTATCCGCGCGGGTTCTGCGCCGGAGTCCGCCGGGCGCTGGATACCGTGGATAAGGTACTGGCGGTCTCCGGAGGACCGGTCTATGTTTTTCACGAGATCGTGCATAATGATTATATCGTGAAAACGCTGCGGGACCGGGGCGTGATCTTTGTTGAATCAATCGCGGCGGTGCCGCCCGGCGCAACGTTGATTTTCAGCGCGCACGGCGTTTCCCGCCAGCTTGAAGCAACTGCCGCCGCCAACGGCATCAAAGTAATTGACGCGACCTGTCCGCTGGTACGGCGGATTCACCGCAAGGCCGGCGGATTCCAGGCTAAAGGGCTGATGATCATCCTGATCGGGCACAAGGGCCATCCGGAAATCATCGGCACGCTGGGACAGATTGAAAGCGGTGCATTCGTCGTCGAAAATATTGCCGATGTCGCCGCGCTGCCGGAACCGGCGGCAGGCTGCCGCGCTGCCTATCTTACGCAGACCACCTTGAGTCTTGATGAGACACGTGAAATTGTTGAAGCATTGGAACGGCGTTTTCCAGGTATCGAAGGCGGCGGGGACATCTGTTATGCCACGCAGAACCGCCAGAATGCAATCAAGGCGCTGTGTCCGGAATGTGACCTGATCCTCATCATCGGCTCGAAAAACAGTTCCAATTCCAACCGTTTGCGCGAACTGGCGGAACGCTGCGGCTGCCGCGCAGTTTTAATAGACGGTGCGGCCGATCTCCAATCATTCGATTTTACCGGCATCGGCAATATCGGCATTTCCGCCGGAGCCTCAGCCCCGGAATGTCTGGTCGCCGAAGTAACGGATTTCCTGCATACCAAAGGCTGGTCATCCCCCGAAGAAATCCGTTTCACCGAAGAAAACGTAAAATTCCCGCTGCCGGATGTAAAAATATGAGAGAAAGGTTATGTTGGAAATTATCTTACACATAACGGTCTTAGTGGTAATTACAGCGGTTACATATTACCTTTCAGACTTGGCGCAAACTAAAATTCCCGCGTCTAAAAGACTTAAATACAAGATTGGAGTTAAGCTTGAAGCTTTACTTATATTGACATTGGGACCATTTATTGTACATGATATGTGTTCGTCTTCAATTCCTTCGATTGTTATTGGCTGGGGAGTATATACCGGATTTGTGATTATCATTATTTTGATTTTAACCA
>CAIMFA010000559.1 GCA_903840185.1 uncultured Lentisphaeria bacterium
CTTTGGCTCCGCAGAGGCCGGCAGCTTCAATCTCGCGTTCCTGATCGGTTCTGCTCCAGCGGCTGATATGGCTATTGGTTCCAAATAAAAATCCGGGCGCATGGCCGGGAGTCGGACCGGAGGGATCAAGATAGGCAAAGCTGCGCTGGAGAGTAAAACTGTCTTTGGGATTTTGTTTTTCGCGGATTACCGCGTTTATATTCCAGTGACCAAATGCGGCGGGCTGCCACTTGGGGGTAAAATCTCTGCTTTCGCCGGGCTGCAGTGCCGCAGTAAATTTTTCGGAGAACTTTTTGCCGTGGAAATCTTCCATTTCCAGGTCAAAGGTAAAGTCTCCCGGAATATTTGCGGTGTTCGTGAATTTGAATTTCAGGGCTTTCTCCGCGCCGCTGCGCAAAACATGTATCCGGCTGTCGGTAAGAATATCAAAATCCACCGCTTCGATAAGCGGACGAGCCAGGCTGATCGAGGATCTTTTTAAAATAACTGTGGCATTTTCTCCTTGCCCGGAGCGCAAAACCAGATATTCCACACGAAGCGGAAGTTTGGCTTTTTCTAAAGCGCGGCCGCGGGTTCCGGATAAGCCGAAATTCAACTTGTTTTTGCCGGGGACAAGCGGGATTTCATTACTTTTCAGCGATTGATTGGCCGCATCACGGAACACCCATTGAGCCCGGACATTTTTGCCGGAACATAGCTCAGCTTCAAGCTCCAGGCTAAGCGGCAGGGCGTTTAAAAATACCAGCGGATACTTTCTTTCAGTCAACGTGCATTCCGCGCCAATATTGGCAACAGTCAACCCCTGGCTGCCGGAGGAGAGGGTTGCTCCACCCCATTGCTGCATGAATAAATCATTTGCGTCAAATGTGTTCAGAGTGCGGGTTGAAGATACCGGGACTCCGCCGGAAACTTCGACTTTAATATCAAGTAAATAGATTTTCGCCTCTGTTCCGGTCGGCGCGTAATCAATACCGGTTCCGTAAATTTTAGCCGGGAAATCGAATACTTTGTCGTTGCGTCCCCCCCAGCATTCATTGAAATTTGTCGACGTAACCTGCCAGATTACTTCAAAAATTCCGCCTGCTTTGAGTTCCACCCGCTTGTGATATTGGAAGATCTCCCCGCCGGCATCCTGCAACCGCAATCCAAAAGCCCAGACCGGACTGCCGGCCGGAGCATAAAATCTGGCCTTAATGATCGCAGAAGAAAATTCCGGCAGCGGAATCGGTTTATTCAAAACAACTTCGATATATTTTGAGGCTGACGGATCCCATGCAATCTCAATGCCCCTGCCTGCATCTCCGGGCGCATTAACGGCCGGAAGCCGGAAAGACTCTTTCACGCCTGGAATATATTTGGTCGCTCCGGCATTGACATCTAATTCAACCGCTGCGGCCGCGCTTACATTTGCCGCGGCCATCACGGCAGACAGCACCATCATGAACAAACATGACATATTCATAATATAAACAATCTTTAGAAAAATATTATTATTACTGATTACGGGTAGTGTACCAATTGATAGTATTGGGTTTTATACTGTCAACATGACCTTCAAACCACAGCACGTTTTTCAGCGAACAGTGCCGGTACGATGCTGAGAATCCATCGCGCCCGGTGCTGCTGGTGTAAACAGAAGTAACATAGTCTCCATTGGTAAAATTGGGAATAGTCATGTCATCCTGCCCGGAGGTGTAGCCCCCTTCAGAAACGAACGCAATATCCGAAAGCGAAGGTTTAGGATAACCACCGGCGCCGCTGTTCGGCTTGCTGCCCGGGCGCATAAAATAGCTTGTATTCTGGTCTGCAGTTCCGGAAGAGATAGCCGGAACCCCGCCATTCATACCCATATAGACGATCGGATAGCCGAAATTATTCATCATAAAACAATTGGTATTGAGAGTGAGAATACTGACGCTCGGGCAGTTCAACGGCCCGCCGTTACGCACCTCGGCGGCGGTCGTCCAGTTACCGTTTATTACTTTTGTCTTTCCAAAATACGGCGCAACTCTGATCTGCCACCAGCCTTCATTGGCGCCCCAGTTCATGGTTCCTGACGGTTTTGCCGCCGGATAAGTAGTATAATCATTGGCGTAGTTGCTCAGTCCGAGAAAAACCTGTTTTAAATTGCTGACACATTTAATCTGTTTCCCTTTTTCCCGCGCTTTATTCAGCGCCGGCAGCAGCATGCCGGCCAAAATTGCGATGATGGCGATCACCACGAGGAGTTCAATGAGCGTAAAATTTTTTCTTTTCATGATCTTTTCTCCTGTTCTATTTGGTTAATTGTCTATTGTTGAAAAATCGACCTGCTGAGATAATAATTTCTTTATTCTCCTTCCATTTTTAGCTTTGTTATTTGTTGTTCATATTTTTACTTTATTAAGTTAATTCTTACTCTGCCGTGATTTATCTTGTACACTTCATGGCGGAGTGACGAATTATAAGTCTTGATTCAATACGTTTCTTCATTACTGGCCTGTCAGGTTCGGCGATCTTATTTTTTACAATTGCGACCGCCGCCTGCAACATTTCTTCCTGCGAGGTCTCGACCGTGGTCAGTCCCGGATAATAATACTCGCTGTTGGCGATATTATCCGTACCAATGATACTGATATCTTCAGGAATACGGATTCCCTGCTCATACAAAGCCTTGTACAGGCCGAGGCACGGTTCTTCACTTAAAACATAAATCCCGGTAAAATCCGGCATGCCTGCCGCCAGCAGTTTTTTTGCCGTCGAATAAGCCTGTACAATAGGGTTTTCGCCATTTTTCACCTTGCAATCAATTTCAGTTACGGCGATGCCTTGTGAACAGCAGCAATTCTTAAATCCTTTGATCCGGTCCTCGATAACTTCGACTCTTGGTTCTGAGATCATGAGCATTAGTTTTTTGTGTCCCAGCCTGGTCAGATAATCGGCCGCCAGTGCCCCGGTATAGGCTCCGTCGTCATAAACGGCTGATACCGGCAATTCTTTAACCTGCTGACCGAGAATGACATACGGAACGTTCAGCTTGTCCATCGCCTGAATGTGTTCTACACGGATATTATCGGCCGCCGGGATGACAATCAATCCGTCTATTTTCTTGGGCGGAAGTTTGCAGATGACATTTTCATGCCAGTCAAAGTGAATGATTTCATCCAGGTAGATCCCCTCTTTCGAGAAACGGATAAACTCGTTTTCAATCATTTGGAAAGCTCTGGCAGGCCAGAGCGGCATGGCCAGCGCAATGACCGGCGGCGCGGTTTGCCGGTACTTCAGCACTTCGTCGGTTACATACATGCCTACTCCGCGGCGCTTCTCAAGCAGTTTTTCCGCCAGCAGCGGTTCAAGCGCCTTGGTCACAGTCGCCTGGCTGACATCATGATGCGCCATGATGTCCCGTACTGAAAGAAAATTCTCTCCGGGATTCAACCCGGTCAATTTCGTTTTCAGACGTTCATACAAATCTTCGTATTTTACCGGCTTAATCATCACAGACTCCGTACTTATATATAATGATTATAGTGTATCGATACGGCAAACGCAAGCCATATTCTAAAAAAAAGCCGTTTTTTAAATTCAAGGAGATGTCGGCGTTCAAATCATAACCATCCGGACTGCCGGAAAAACGCCATCGGCGAACGGAATATAGTCATTAAAAACAACATAACGACTGTCAGGGCTGATTGCCGGATGCGGATGAAAGGGATGTTGATACCCTGCGCTGTGTTCACCGGTACGAAACAGATGGCGGCGTGCGCCGGTAAGCATATCGATGAGTATAATGTCGCTCCGGCGGTCATCATTCTCCCATCCTTTTCCAGAAAAGGCATAACTGCCGGTCGTATCGACGACAGCGAGGATGCCGTTCCGGCTGATGTTGCAATGCCAGTCACGGTCTCCCTCGCTGACCAGACGCGGGTGGCGCCCGTCGGCGAAAATTTCATACAACCCGCGCGGTCCGGCCGCACTGTCGCCGTAGGCAATAGCCAGCGCGGCGGTATCATGAAAGCACCAGCGCTCATGTCCGACACATAGCGGCACACCCGGAGTTCCGGATTGCTGGTCGAATAAACACCGGCCGGCGGGTGCCAGTGCTGCATGCCATCCCCACACCCGGTCGGGAATTGTCCGCGTCGGGCCTTCATGACAGAAGGCGATCCAGTTTTCATCATGCGGACAGTAATGAAAATGATTTGCCCACCAGGTTTGGGAAAAGAGCGTCCGGGCAGTTCCGCTGCGCACATCGGCTTCCACTGCGGCTTTGATACTGTCCGGCCGGGATTCCCCCATGAGCACACAGGAACCGTCTCCCTTCAGACTCATAATCCCGTCCAGGCTGCATCCTGCCGGTGCATTGTAAAGCGTACGCTTTTCCCCCGGCTCATCCAGCGGAATCAGCACTAAATCATTACCGGATATTGTGACCATCAGATTGACCTCCGGAGCGATATCATACCAGAGACAGCCGCTTTCCGGTCGGGGGGCCGTGAATATTACGGTATCTTCTCCAGTCTCAAAGTCGCGCCGGATCAGTAAATTGTCTTTATCAAGAAGACGGCCGTAGACTAAACCGTTTCTGGTAAAACCGTTCGAATGCGGATAGGTGAAATACGAATTTTGAGGGAATGTCTGCATAATTATAGCTCTTTATATTTTATTTGATTATTCGTAAAAGCTTGGTTTCATAAAGGTATTTTTTTGCTTTTTTCAAAGCCTGTCAATCCTCTGCCATTATTTTCATTAACATGCTTAGCGGCAACTCCCGCTGATTTTATACAAAATTACCGATACCAGTGAACTGCCTCTATCAAAGTTTTGACGTTTTCCCAGGGGGCGTCGTTTTCAATTTCAATATAGAAAATCCCGCCGCCGCCCAGCTCATGATAAATGTCAGCATACTTCCGGATAACCGCATCGATTTGAGCAGGTGTTCCTTCCGGAATCAAATGCTGACGATCCGGATGAATCAGCAGAGTTACCTGTTCCTGTCTGCTCCTATGTACAAAATCAACATTATTTTCATAGAGTTTAATCTGCGGCCAGTAGATATCAATCCCCATATCCAGCAGATCATTGCCGATATCTCCGACCTGTCCGCAACTGTGGAATTGAATTTTTGCTCCGGCGGCGCGTATCGGACGCATCAGCCTCTCATAGCGGGGCTTGAAGATTTTCCGGAACAGTTCCGGCGATACCAGTGGAGCGGTCTGCATACCCCAGTCATCCCCGAAACAAATCACATCAATTCCGGCATCCAGCCAGGCGGCTATGACCTGCTCCCAATATTCAACCATCCGGTCGATAAAGCGCAGCAGTGCGGGATCTTCGGTAAAAACATCCATCAAAACTTCTTCAAAAGGACGCAGCGCGTGCAGTTTTTCGAAAATAGAAATCCCGCCGCCGAAAGTAAGATATTCTTTTTTTGTTGTCAATTGAATCCGTTTTTGTTCGGGAGTATTCTCAAACGGCGGAAACTCGAATTTCTCAGCATCACCCCAGTTTTCGAACGGATAACGGTGCGGATGTCCCTGAATACCGAAAATCCGGAATTCCCATTCAGTACCCCAGGTGTCCGTTTTCAGTTCATGATACCCGCCGTCTGTCTGGATGGTTCCGGGTGCGGGTTTTTGTATGACATCAAAATTAATCTGATTATCCGGCGGGAATTCATTGAACAGATCAAACAATTTTTGACCGTGAACATGCAACCCGGCCGTGGAAGGATGATAAATAACCGGAATTTTGTCCGGATTACGGAACTCCAGCGCCGACAGTATTCTTTCTCTACAGGAAATCATGTTTACCTTAATTAATGTTGTGTGAGTTAATTGCAAAAGGAGTCAGAATTCAGGAGTC
>CAIMFA010000560.1 GCA_903840185.1 uncultured Lentisphaeria bacterium
CTGACACGGGCAGAACCCATCGCCGCGTTGTATGAGATGGGCAAAGTACATCATGTCGGCAGTTTCCGTCAGCTGGAAGACCAGTTGTGCAGTTACAATCCGGAGATGACGCAGTCCAGCCCCGACCGCATGGATGCGTTAGTCTGGGCGCTGACGGAGTTAAGCTCAGGGTCAATGGCGAGCAGAGCGATAATGGCGTAATGAAGTTCTAAAGTTCTAAAGTTTGAGAAAGCAGTAAAATTGGAAAGGGGGAAAGGCAGTTTGCAGGTGCAGTCCATGGTGTCCAGATTGTCCAAAATGACAAAATTGTCATTTATTAACGAGAAACTTAACTGGACATCGTACGCGCGGACAAAGCAGTCCCGCAGGCAATGGTGTCCAAAATGAACATTGGAGAAAAAGAATTTCCTTTGTGTCTCTGTGCCTTTGTGGTTAAGTACTGTCCAAGATGTCCAGAATGTCCAAAATGATTGCAAAACTGAAAAGCGTCATGCTCAACGGGGCTCTAAAGTCTCCGGAATGGCGGAGTCCGCGAATGCGGGAAGGTAGGGGGTGTCCAAAATGTCGGAGTGAAGGTAGCTGGCGGAGTTTTAAGTAGGCCAGTTTCGCCGAAACTGGCTCATGAGGCGGTTTTGGCAAAACCGCCCTACTTTGATGAAGCCTCTACACAAGGGCTGTCCAAAATGAGGTTGAGAGGTGTCCAGAATGAGGAAACGCGGGAAAAGTTATGAAAACAGTTAAATTTAATTAAAAAAGCGGATGTTAATTTTAAGTTTTCCAAGTAATGATTATATTAACCACAGTAACTTGTGTATTGAAACTTGAATAGCGGGGTATAAATGCGATCCCTGAAATTAGGTGTTGCCGGTATGCGCGGAGTTATCGGCTCCGGACTTGCTCCTGCCAGGATCATTGATTTTGCTTCCGCTTTCGGAACCTTTCTTAACGGCGGCAAGGTGATTGTCGCCAGAGACACCCGGATATCTTCGGAAATGGTCAGCCACGCGGTTTTTTCCGCGTTATTGAGCTGCGGTTGTCAGGTTTACGATGCCGGAATCGCTTCCGCTCCGCAATTGCACTTCATGGTTCCCCATATGAAAGCGGACGGGGCGCTGCTGCTTGGGGCCGGACATCAGGGGGCCGGGTGGAACGCGATTATTCCGCTGGCGGCCAACGGCGCTTATTTCAACAGTATTCAAATTCAGGAAATGCTGGATATATATCATGGACACCGCTATCAGGTGATGAACTGGGACAAGATCGGGAAAGTCCATCCAGTACCGCCAGAGTCCGGCGATCGGTATCTTGACGCGTTGTGTGCGAAAGTTGATGTTGCGGCAATCCGGAAAGCCGGATTTACGGTAGTGGCGGATTTTTGCAACGGCACCGGTTCGGTTATTGCCGAGAAATTCGCTTCAAGGCTTGGAATCAAAATGATTGCCATTAATAATCTGCTTTCCGGGATTCTGCCGCATGAACCGGAACCGCGGCCGCGCAGCGGTTTTCAGGTCCAGTCGCTTATGGCGCCGTTAAAAGCTGACTGCGGACTAGTCTTCAATACTGACATGAGCCGTCTGGCAGTGGTAACTGATACAGGGGAAACGCTTTCTGAAGAATATACCTTCCCGCTGATCGCCGACTATATTTTATCAAAAAATCCCGGACAGCATACGGTAGTAACCAATCTGTGTTCGACCAAGACTCTGGACGACATTGTGGCAAAATATGGTTGTGAACTGGAAAAAACCAGAGTCGGGCAGGCGAATATGATTGACAAGATGTCTGAAACCGGGGCGATCATGGCCGGAGAAGGCAGCGGCAGTGTTGCGATTAAAGGCTGGGTGAACGGGTTCGATGGTTTTATGGC
The DNA here is from genome assembly GCA_903840185.1 of uncultured Lentisphaeria bacterium. Classification (GTDB taxonomy): domain Bacteria; phylum Verrucomicrobiota; class Lentisphaeria; order Victivallales; family Victivallaceae; genus CAIPAT01. Next base: position 1,868 of record CAIMFA010000560.1, read on the forward strand.
GGCGGCCATGCTGCTTGAATCAATGGCGGTCAGGAAAATGACCGTATCCGGCCTGGCGGCCGCGCTGCCCAGATATTTTATCGTGAAGAAAGTGATCAGCTGCCCGTCATCCCATGCTTATGCTGTAATCCGCAGCCTGAAAAAACATTTTCCGGATGCCGGGATCAATGAAGATGACGGTTTGCGCTTTGACTGGAAAGACGGCTGGATAAGCTTGCGCGCCGCCGCCACCGAACCGGTAATCAGGATGATCGCGGAATACAAAAACCGTGAAATGTCCGTTGACCGTGCGCTTTATGTCCGCGGACTGGTCGAAAGGCTGGTGGCGTCATGACTAATCTGAGAAGCACCCTGAAGGTCGGCGTCAGCGGAGTAAGAGGCATCGTCGGCGAATCGCTCACTCCGCTTCTGGTTACCTCTTTTGCCTCTTCGTTCGGCAGATATGTCGGCGGCGGCAGGGTGGTTGTCGGACGCGATACCAGGCCTTCCGGTGAAATGCTGGAACACGCCGTTGTCGCCGGTCTGCTGGCGGTCGGCTGTCAGCCGGTTATCCTTGGGATCGCTCCAACGCCCACGGTTCAAATGATTGTTGAGGAAATCAGCGCCAATGGCGGCATAGCGATTACCGCCAGCCACAACCCGGTGGAGTGGAATGCCTTAAAGTTTATCGGCCCGAAGGGGATGTTTCTGGACAGCAATGAAGCCGATGAACTGCTGGATATTTATAATCAGCATGATTTGAGTTATGCCGAAGAGCAGGATTACCGCGATGTCCGCCAGATGCCGGATGCGTTTGAAATTCATCAGAAAAAGATTTTTGACAATATTGACGTCCGGGCCATCCGGGCCAGGAAGTTTAAAGTGGCGGTGGACTGCTGCAACGGCGTCGGCGCTTTGTTCACCCGGCCGTTTCTGGAAGCGACGGGCTGTGAAGTGTTTACTATCTTCGACCGTCCGGACGGTGTTTTTGAACGCCCCCCGGAACCGGTCGTGGAAAATCTCATTGCATTGGAGGAGTTCGTGAAAACGACCGGCGCCGATATCGGGTTTGCCCATGATCCGGACGGCGACCGTATGGCGGTCGTGGATAACAGGGGCAGAGCGATTGGCGAGCAATACACCCTGGTGCTGGCTGCCGACCATGTACTGTCGGAGAATCCCGGCGTTGTCGCCGCCAACATCCAGACTACCAGGGCACTGGAAGATGTCGCGGCCTCATACGGCTGCGAAGTGGCTTATACCAAAGTCGGCGAAATTTATGTTGTTGAAAAAATGGTTGAACTCGGCGCCGAAATCGGCGGCGAGGGCAACAGCGGCGGCGTCATCTGGCGCAGAATTCACCCCGGACGGGACAGCTACGTCGCAATGGCCCTGATTCTGGAAATGCTTGCCGTCAGCGGACAGGCGCTGGATGAAATTGTCCAGAGTCTGCCGCGTTACTGCAACCGGACGAAGAAATTCCAGTGCCCGGCGTTTGCCGCCCGCGAGATCGTCCGGCATTTCTGCCGGAAGTACGCCGATCATAACCCGATTCTGCTTGACGGACTCAGAATCAGGATGAACAAATCGTGGATATTGATTCGGCCGTCGAATACAGAGCCGGTACTCAGGCTTACCGCCGAATCGGCTGATGAAAAAGAAGTCGGCGCGCTGCTGGAGCAGTTCTCCGGAGAAATATCAGAGCTGCAGCGGCAGTTCACGGTATAAACGGACTGCATTTTGAGCATAGAATTTATAGTTTTAAATAAGAAAGGTTTCCGGTACAGATAATGAAAGGTTCTCCTGAATTTTATTTTTTCGATATGGATCATACCCTGATTGATAATGACTGCGATGTCTCATGGAAGGACTTCGTGGTGGCGGAAAATCTGGCACCGCGTGAGGCTTTGAAAATCGCCGCCGATTTTTACCAGACCTATCTGGAAGGCCGCCTTGACCCTGACGCCTTCACCCTGTTTCAGCTTAATGAATTCATTGGCCGCACCGAGCCTGAAATGTCGCTGCTGTGCAAAAAGCATTTCGAACAGATGGTGAAAGCCAAGATTTATCCTGAAGCGGAGACTCTGGTCAGAAAGACCATTGCCGCAGGCCGTCTGGTGGTTCTGCTGACCGCCACCAACCGGATCATCGCCAAACCGCTGGCGGATTATTTCGGCATTGACAGAATTATCGCAACCGAGCTGGAAACCGATGCAAACGGCCGTTATACCGGTAATTTCAGCGGAGTATATGCCGCTGCTCAAGGAAAAGTTGTTCTGGCTGAAAAGTTCTGCCGCGACAACGGTTTGTCATTGAGCAGCGCCGCATATTACGGCGACAGCATCAATGACCGCTTCATTCTGGATGCTGTTGGCTTCCCGTTCGCCGTCAACCCCGGTGCCGAGTTGAAAAAACTGGCTGTGGAAAAAGGCTGGGAAATAATATATTTCTGTAAATAGCTGTTAAAGAGCCGTAAAGTTTATTTCTTGACAGCTCCTAAGCCGGTTTCATATACTTGAATCCGTGAAAGAATTCGTGAAAAAAGTTAATTAAAAACTAGTTAAACCTGTTGATTAGCAGTATATTATGACTCTTGCAAAGCGATAATAAACAACTAACCTAACAGGTGATAATGTACAAAATACAGCAGGGTAA
>CAIMFA010000561.1 GCA_903840185.1 uncultured Lentisphaeria bacterium
AACTGTCCGTCCTCCGTCCTTCCTGCTTCTGCCCAGCCAGAGGGCCGGGTATTCCTCGTCAAAGAGGTCTATCGGCCTGACATCGTCAAAGGCGTCCAGGTCTTTCAGTAGCATCTGGAAGAGCCTGCCGCGTTCCTCGACCAGGGTGCTGAAACGGTCGCCGGTGAGGATCATTCCGCCGGTGATCCAGAGTGCGGCGGTAAACATCCGCACTTCATCTTCAGTCAGCTTGTTGTTGTCAATACGGGCTATGTGCGCATCCGCGTCGTTAACCCAGAGACGCCCGTGCATATATCTGCGGTTGATGACGTTCCGGAAGACGTTGGGCAGGGTCGGTGCTTCTTTGAACGGTTCGCCGTTGATGTTCCATGACGGCAGGAAGTCGGTGCTGATGCGGCAGCCGTTGATGACGCCGACTCCGGCACCAAGCACATTGGTGCAGCCGAGGATGAATTTGTCGTCGCCCATGCCTTTTCGGATCGCCTGGAGACCGCGGCGGATGGCCTGGGTGCGGGTCGCCCTGGGATCGGAGTACACGCCGCCAAGTGACAGGATGCCGGCTCCATGAACTAGAAAATCCAGTTTAACATATTCAAAACCGTATCGGGCAAGAGTTGCAAAAGTTTCCGTAAGCCAGTCGCAGGCTTCCGCTCTGGTGCAGTCGAGAATGGCCACACGGGAGCCGCGCCAGTTTGGCATCGCCCAGGCTGTTTGACCGTTGTTGTCCTTAACCATCCATTCAGCGTGAGCGGTGTAGAGTTGTGAACATTCCGCAACCAGGAAAGGCGCCACCCAGATGCCGGGTTTGAATCCGGCCTGCTTGATTTCGCTGGCGAGGAATTCCAGACCGTCCGGGAATTTCTTTTGGTCACAGATGAGCCAGTCCCCCAGCGCCGCCTGATAACCATCATCCATCTGAACATATTCAAGCGGATATTCCTGTCTGTGGTCACGCAGCCATGAGGCGTTTTCGAGCATGTCGGCCTGGGTGATGCGTTCGAAGTAGTAAGTCCAGCTGCACCAGCCGGTAGGAATATGGTCCCAGGTGACGGCCTTCATTCTCACCCCCCAGAGCGCGGCGAATGCCGCCAGAAGATCATAGCCTTCCGCACCGGACATAACTACCAGCTCTTCAGAATCGAGCCGTTCTCCTGACGCAAACTCGATCCCGTCACCGTCGCAGACTGCCTCGAAAGAAGACAGCCATTGAGCGTCAAGTTCCAGTGCGAACCGCGTCACCTGATTTTCTGAACTGATGAACCCGGCGAGTACAGTTTCCCCGCTGCTTTTATCATTTAAAACAACCGCGTAATTCGCGTCATACCGGTTAGGGGTATTGTCATCATAAGTTGCGGGAACAGATGTCGCAAAAGGTTTGTAATCAGGGTTCAGGAAAAACTCCTTCTCGCCGTAGCGGACACTTGCGGCCGGACTGGTCATAGCCCAGCCTTCCTTGTAGATGCGCAGAGCCGGGCCGGCTGCTGGCAGAAGCTTATCCACTGCGGAAAAATGGAATCCACCGAATTTCGCCTTCGCCGGAGTTAGATTAATGATGGAGGCCACAACCGCAAAGCTATTTTCCCGGCCTTCTACAGCCTTAAATCCGAGCTGTATCCCGAACCCGTCTGCCAGACCCTTTGCGCCTCCGTCCGGCAGCATTTCCCAATCCGACGGCGACAGCATTTTATCATTGACTTCGGCTGATATTCTGAACCGTACAACCCGGCCTCCGGGCAGTGTGAACGACAGCGAGCCGGAGCGCGAATCCCATCCTGGTTTTGCAAGAAGGCCGGACATATTTTCGGGAGCGGGAACGTTGATCATAATTTTAACTCCAAAGGTTTAACTATAATTTAGCATTCAAATGGTTTATAACATAAGAGAATCTGAAGCGACTATTAATTTCACTTTTTGAAAAACTGGTTTAGCAGAAGACTGAAACTTATTAATCTCTTATTGTTTATCACTTAGTTGCCGATTGAATGATTATACTCTGCACGGTTGAAAATTCAACTATAGATTGCGAAGATTTTGAGAATTG
>CAIMFA010000562.1 GCA_903840185.1 uncultured Lentisphaeria bacterium
TTTGCCGGTTCGTTACAAAGCTACGGCTTTGCTCCTCTCCGGCAACCCCGAAATTTCTCCCCGATACCCTCAGCATAAAAATACCACTTATTTCTTTACAACTCCTTAGTATCTTTGTTTTAGACTTCTATGTTTTAAACTTTTTTAAAATTGACGTCATAATCTGTTTGTCTATCAAATAGTTGTGCCAGTGTATTGCCTCCTGTTTTTGGTCCAGTCCCACTGTTTTCTGAATTTCTGGTTCCCATTCTGACTCCTGACTTCTGACTTCTGACTTCCCTGTTTTCGGGGTTGCGGGCAAAGCCCGCCTTAACTCTTACATGCCGGAGTTTGTCTTAAAGCAGGAGAGAGAAGTATTCTGTCAAGGAGATTTGCAGACTCCAGCATTGCGCGTCCTGTATGATATGAGACTTTCCAGGGGTTGCCAATGTTCGAGTCGAGCGGATTACCCTCTCTGTCAAGAAGAGTGCGCCATTCTCCGGCTTCTTTGACTATCATCTTCCGTGCGGCGAAATCCCAGATGTTGGCGGCAGCCGCCAGATACTCAGGCTTTTTAAAAAGGTCGTAGGCTTCCAGGAAGCCGGTAATACTCTCGGCGTTCTGCCAGAATTCCTTTTCAAGGATTAGCGGACCACCAGACGGAAGGCCGTCACGGTAGACTCCGCCGAATTCCCAGTCAACGCCATTTTCGACGGCATGGTCGACTAGCCGTCTTATAGTCTCAAGCAATTTCTGCGAGATTATGCCTGCTGCATCCATAGCCCGGCGCATGAGCCAGGCAAGCTCGACGTTATGTCCATAGGAGGTGGTGTTGGCAGGAGTGGCAGGGGCTTCGCCTTTCCGTTCATCGTTCCATGTCCGCTTTATGGCGATTGCCGGTATGGGATTAAAGGCAAGATCAAACTGGTTTCGTCCGCAGCCGGTAACAGGGTCTGTCATCCGCTCAGCAATAAGCCATGTCACCTCTTCGAGCTTCCGGCGATGAAGTTCAAGCCCTGACGCCTCGTAAAGTGAGGTAAAAGCCTCCATAAGATGCATATGGATGTCCAGACTCTTTCTGTCTCCTGCGGACTTTCCGCCGCCGGAGACGCGCCAGTCCGGTTCCATGTTCTCATAATAACCGCCATACCTGGCATCGGCGCAGTATTTCTGGAGGAGGTCAAAAGTCTCCGAGGCAAACTGGAGGCCGCGCGGGTCGCCGGAAGCCCTGCCATACTCCGAAAACGCGTAAATGGCAAAGCTCTGCCCGTAGACGACTTTGCCGTCATCGGCCCCGGAGCCGTCGCGCCTGGATTTCCAAAACCAGCCGTCATGCCTGGCATCCCACATTCTATCGATTAAGAAGTCTGCGCCCCACTTGGCCAGCGAGAGCAGTTCCGTTCTCTCGGGATGCAGGCGGTAGAAACGCGAAAATGACCAGAGGATGCGGCTTTGGGAGTTCAGATACTTCCATGGAGTACCGAGGTGTTCGCCGCGTTCGTCGAAATTTGTGAGGTAACCGCCACACTCCGTGTCTTTCACCCTTTGGGTCCAGAAGGGGATTATCCCGTTTTCAAGATGGGTTTCGATTTCATGGCGCATCCTGGCGGCGGCGTCGAAAGGGACAGAGACATTTTCCGGAATCATGCTATCACCCTCTGGTTGAATCATAAAGCTCAGCCATTGCTATAAGCGGGTTGTGTCCCAGGTAGTCGCGGCATGGCATGTTGAACTCCGACGCCGGCTTGCGGCTGACATCCTCCGGCCGGCCTCCTTCAGAATGGTAGAACTCCCATATTGTTCCAGTGCGTTCAAACTGTTCGGCCGAGGCGTCCAAAGCCATTTCAAGAAGCCGTCCGGCAGCGTCGTCTCTGCCGTACCGTCGGCATCCTCTTGCTGCCCAGTAGGTCATGCTGTTCCAGGCCGGTCCGCGCCACATACGCATCTCAAATCTCGGATCGGAAACCGCAACGGTACGTATGGGGTGCTTCGAGAAGAGGCACGCCGGATTCAGAAGGCATTCATCGATGACGCGCATGGCTTGTCGTGCCGAAGCAGCGCCTGTGACAACCGGCCACATGCCCTCGAACGAGAAGCAGCGCCTGGATGGGTCATCGACGGACCACGCGTCATGGAAGAAACCTGTCTCCTCTGAAAAGAGCTTTTCCTGGATGAAACTCTTGAGACGCCCGGCCTTCTCCTCCCATTCGTCAGACTTCCGGCCAAGCCGCTTCGACCATTCTGCCGCGCGTTCGTAAAGAGCATGTACCTGGGCAGTGGCGTCAATGCAAGGCAGCGGCCCGGTTTTCACGTCAAGGAATCTGATGCCCTCGTCTACACCGCTCTCCCACTCATGGGTGAGGATGTCCTTGAAGTAGAAGCCGAAAGGCTCGGCTTTGCGTTTGCTCTCGAACCAGGCGATTTGCCGTAGAAGGCTGGAGAGACAACTCTCAATGAAGCCGCCGTCTTCGTCATCCGGAGCAAGGTCGTTGGCTGCGAAGTGCCAGACCGGGGGATGGCAGAGCATCTTCATCACCGTGTTATCCCAGCCCTGGCGCATCCAGACGACGCAAGGAATCAGTCCGTCTGGAAGCTGGAGCGAAAGAAGATTGTGAAGCTGTAATTTGCCATGGGCCGGATCGGCCGTGACATAGTCCAGAACGGCATGGACTATGTCCCAATGACCGAAAGCGGGACCATAGCAGTAACCCGGGCCAATCTCCTCCCATTCATGCTGGAAACATCCCTGTGGAGGATGGATGCTCTTTTTATGCAGCAGCGCCACGTATTCAAGCATTGGGCGCCAGGACTGCTTTCCTGTTTTCCCTGCCAGTTCAAGTAAAGATGCAAGTTCCATAAGACTCCTTTTATTCCGTTGGGTTTAATACCTCGACCCTTTTGGGCGACTTTTATTCGCGTAAATATTTAGTCTCGAAATACTGTTATTTCTGAAAAAACGTTTTTTTCAAGCCGGCTAGCGAACTATTTCATAGGCCATGCAAGGCGTCTTCTGCCCGAACACATTGACCCCGAAAGACAAGACACCTTCCTTTGAAATATCCGCATTCACTTCCCCGGTGCGCCTGCCTCCGAAGTCGAGGGCGTAGACTTTCGGAGCATTGCCCGGCGCCAGTTTCAATTTCAATGCCGCCGTTCCGGCTCTGGCCAGGTGCGGCAGCGTTCCCCATGCCTCCAGCAGCGTATGCTTCTCGTTGCCGAATCTGGTTTTCGTATCGGCCGCATCAGTGAGATGCAGGATGAGGATTCTGGACGAGTCGGCGAGATTTCTGCCGTCAAGCGAACTGGCGAAAAGCGTTGCCGGGGCGTCTGGAACAACTGCCGAGAAAACGTTGCCCGACATCTCGCCTTTCGCGGCGAAGACAAATGTTTCGCTACGGGCTGTCACTGCCTTAAACATGCCTGCCTTCGCGTCAATATCGATTTCGCCGGTTGAACTTCTCGCGTTGCGGTTGGCGATGTTTAAACTGCCTTTGCCGAAATCGAAGTTGGCGCGGAGTTGTTCGAGAATTTCCTCGTCGCTTTTTCCGGTGGTTCCGTCAATGAACATCCTGGCGCCTGCCGGAAGCTTAGGTTTGCCGTCGTAATTGATCACGGTGCCGACCTTGGCGACGAGGTTGGTCATGGCGCATATTTTCGGGAGGATGGCGTTACGACCATTGATAGCGAGCGTCTCCATGGCATTAGTATTGATCACAACCGGAACTTCTACGGAGGACTCCGCGACATCGCCGCGCAGAAAAAGCATGATCCCGATCCGGTCGGATAGATAGTTGATCGGATCGCGGGCGACATCGTGAAAGTTAATGGGCGCATCTTGAATGGAGTCCTTCGTCCAATGTGACCAGGCGAAACGGTAGAGTCCGTCGAAGCCCTGAAGCGCGGCATAAGCTCCGGTGAGCGCTCCGCTTTCGGCGCGGTAGGCGCAGGGCGGGTTCCAGTTAAATTCGGTGATGGTAAATGGTTTGCCGAAATGGCGGGTCTGATGAAAGGCCTTCGAAGGCGCGGCAAACATGGCGTTCATGGCGCTGGTGTTGGTGAGCATGGTTGGAAGCGACCACGCCCTTACTGGAAATTCCGGATGGTCCCAGTAAAAATGGTTGTCAACGTAATCGTACTGGTCGTACATCAAATCCAGTACAATACCTTCCGAGCAGTTCTGGTCCGTGAACGGCTTGTTTACCCCTAACGAGTGCAGGTATGCGACGAGTTTGGCATAGCCGGCGTTGTAGGTTTCGATGAGAAAAATGTTCCGGAAATGGTTGCGGTCGGCGTCATTTGCCGGCGCTATGCCTTTATCCTTCAGCCAGCGGTTGAATTTGCTTTCGTAGAGGGCTTTGATATCGCTGCCGCAGGAAGCGTATGAGCCCAGAATGTTGTCTTCGTTGACAAGGCTGATATCGATGAGCGAAACTTCGTCTTTCCAGGCCTTGCCGGTGTAGGGATTGACATGGAGAAGGAAGTTTTTGGAGAAATTCCGCCAGTTTTCCATGGCGGAGTCAAGGATGAATATTGAAGCCTTGACGTCAGCATTCTCGATTAGAGGCCTGTTCAACTCCTGGACTTCGCCTTTCTTCAGGCGTCTGGCGGTGAAAAGGTCTATCGTGCTGTAGATGCCTTTGTCCTTGAGACATTTAAAGAGGTAGTCCATCTTGTCCATCAGCGCCGGGTCAAGTTCATAGCTCGCTCCTTTTGCGGCATTGGCCAGTTCAAAGTCGAAATGATGAAATCTTATGGAGTTGTAGCCGCACATGGCCAGGTGGCTGGCAAGCTTTTCGGCATTTTCCTTCGATGGAAAGCTGCATGAGAAACATAGGTTGACCCCGTAGAAGCGCTGTTTTACACCCGGCTTGTTGACGAATTCAAAATGACCGTCCCTGATTACGACCGGACCATACTTGCCGGCGGGGGCGTCGAGGAGGCTTGAAAAATCCAGCGCCGAACCGGGCTGCAAATCTTTCTTGTTGAAATCCATGGGGCGCCAGTCTTTGGATTCGACAATATAAGAGGTAGTGTCGGGGGTTTTCGGAATTGCTTCATTGGCGGCGGTGGCGGCTACGATCATCCAGACCGCATCGCCTGCGGCTTTGAACACTATGCCGGTGACGGGCTTCTGCTCGACGTTAAACTCCGTCAGATAGAGTCCTACGAAAGTATTCTTGTTCTCCCCCATCCACGCGGGACAGGCGTCCTGAAGCGGGATTGGACTCCACCAGTTGCCGACATTTTTGCCGGCGATGGCGCTCAATTCGGATTTTGAACCGTCGGCATAGGAAACTTCGATCTTACCCGCTTCCGTTCCGGACTTGGGCGGCCAGGCGATGGCATGGAGAAGCAGAAGGCTCTTCATGGTCTGGTTGGGAACCGTAATCGAGGCCGATTGCGGAAACTTGTGCTTCGTTTCCGAAAGCACGATACAGGATCTGCCGCCATTTTTGGCAGGATTGACGATGGAGAAAGGCGCTCCGCGATACTTGGCGACGCCCGGCTTGATCATTCTGAGATCGTTTTCGGGGCCCTGGTCGGTCCAGCCGCCCTTGCCGTCATCCGCGACTTCGTCGGCAAAGCCCATGTTCATTGCCTGCGAAAGTTCAAGCGGCCTGGCGTCATAGGGGACAGCAGAAAGTTTAAGCGTTATTTTGGCGGAACTGATCTCGCCTGCTGATTTGTCGAACTTGAAGCGGAGGGAGAAATCATTCTGGACGAGGAGTTCGCCTTTGCCTTCCACCTTCAGTTTGAAGTCGGAACATGGTATCAGTACGTTTCCGAAAGCCGGCTTTATAAGCGAATTTTGTTTCTCAGATGTTATTTCGCGCCGGTCTGTTCCGATTTCCATGGTGCGTCCGGCAAACTTGCTTTGCGGAATGATCAAAGCTATGTCGAGATCGTTTGTCTTAACCGGTGTCTCCGCGACGACGGACGCCTCGACCAGCAATGCGCCGTCAGGCTGGAGAGTGTAGTTGCGTTCAAGGAAGATCGCGCCGCCGTCCTTCAGCTTCAGTGTCCCTTTGTCGGAGTATGTATCTTTTGCGGTTTTGGGATAACCAGCCGCTGACTTGTAAGTGATATCTGAGACGCTGGTAACATTCCATTTGCCATCGAAATGCAGGATCGTGAAGTACGCACCCGATCCCGGAATGTTGATGGAACCGTGCGGCCCGACCTGAAATTGACCGGCGGGCTGGTCTGCACGGAGCGGAAATGATAATAAAATGACCGCTGAAAAAAACAGATTTTGTAACGAAATACGCATAGTTATCCTTATTTTGTTGTGTCTTATTTGGGACAGCAGAACTTCCCTGCTGATAAATTTTAATTGGTGAAACATCTGTTTGAAAATTTAGTTTAAAAAAGAAGCCGTTTCATGGCAAACGGCTTCGGCATATTGTCACTGAATCAATACCGGTAGAAAGATGCTCCCACCTGAGCTTCGGTGTAGTACGGACTCAGCCAATCCACACATCTAAGCCCGTCCGTAGCAGTATACGGTCCTGTAAAATTCTTTACATGTCCGTCACAGAACAGGAAGTTGGCGCTTCTGGCATGTCTGGCCGCGATATTTCCGGGAGCGCGAAGCGTCTGGTCAAACCATGCAGCAGCATTGGTTTTGACCCCCCAGCTCATCATCCCGCAAGATTGTCCAGGAGGAATCGCGGCATCCCCGGACAGCGGCACAGTCGCTGCTTTGCGCACAATCGGACCCCTGCCGAAACCGCTGAACCGCACATTGTTCTTGCTTGCATCGACAGCATCAACTGGAGATTTGGCAACAGCCACGTTTATGCCGTAACTGACCGGACTGCCGCCATAATTAGCATCACTGGGATGCCACGGATACGGATCGGACGGGCACAGGAATGCGGATTTTAAAGCAGCCACCTTGCCGGCATTGCCTGATACCACTTGCACTTGACCGCCGCTGTACTTCGTCAGAAAACCAAACCAGTTGTCAATATACCATGTGCTGGCATTGCTTTTGTTCAGTCCGTAAACGGGAATAATCCAGTCATCATAGTCATTGGCATACATCGCCATCAATGTGCCCTGCTGTTTTACATTGCTCGCGCAACTGATGCTTCTGCCTTTTTCTCTGGCTTTGCCCAGCGCCGGCAGCAGCATTGATGCAAGAATAGCGATAATGGCGATCACAACGAGGAGTTCGATGAGCGTAAAACTTCTTTTCTTCATTTTTCACATCTCCTTGAGTTAAAGTGTGTTTAAAA
>CAIMFA010000563.1 GCA_903840185.1 uncultured Lentisphaeria bacterium
ACGGCTGGCCGTACTTCAACTTTACATGCAGCTCGTCTTTGAGCGCCGGCAGAATATTTTTGGATGCCAGGCCGCCGGGACGGAAAAATGCAACCGGCTCATGCAGATAGAGCGGTTTAATGCCGTATTTATGAATGGCCCGGTACATGAAGTCATAGTCGCCAAGCACTTTGTAATCGAGAGTATAAGCGCCGATGCGGTCATAAATCTTTTTAGGGCAGAACATGGAGGGATGCGGGGCAAATGCGCCGCGTTTGAGATTCCACGGCCGCCAGCCGAGCGTCAGGTCGTCTCCCTGCATGATATCTCCCCAGAAAATATACTGGTCAAGGCTTTCATCCATGAACGCATCCGTGACTTTGCTGAATGCTCCCGGGAGATAGTAGTCATCGGAATTGATGATCCCGACGATATCGCCGGTCGCCCGCGCAATGCCTTTGTTCATGGCGTCGTACATTCCGCGGTCGGGTTCGCTGATCCAGCAGGCCAGATGCTGCTCATATTTTCTGATGATATCCAGAGTATTGTCGGTTGACCCGCCGTCAATGATGATATATTCGAATTTTCTATAATCCTGCGAAAGCACACTCTTAATAGTCTCTTCAAGATGTTTCCCGCTGTTTAACGTAACGGTAATAATAGATAGTTTTAGTCCGCGGTTCATAAATTCAGTCCTTGTGACGGTGTGATTTTTCGATAAATCATCCTAAAAAAAACAGTTGACCCGGAGGGTTGAATACTCGATTTCCGGGAATTCATAGCTATTCACTTTTTATTTATTTACTTTTTGCCAGAATACTTTTATTTTAAACAACATAGAACTATAATTAAGATTCAACTGCTGTTTTCAGGATCATTCCAGTGTGAATTCGTAGTAGTGCATCGGGGAAATCAGTTCCGGCGGCGCAATCTTCTTCACCAGGAATTTCCAGTATCTGTTTGAATGTTTGAAGAAGACATAGCGAGAAAGTTTTAAGCCGGTGCGGCGGCTCAGTTCCAGAGCCATGAACGGCGATATCCATACTACATGTTCAAGGTTGGTCCTCGATGTGCCGTATCTGATATTCTCCAGAAAGAACCTGTAGTAGAACGGATTGGGGGTGGTTACTATAATTTTACCACCCGGCAGCAGATGTCTTTTGGCGAACCTCAATAAATCCGCCGGGCGGTCCACATGCTCGATGACGTCTCCGATGAAGACCACATCAAACTTTTCCCCTAAATATATATCCGAAGTGGCATCGGCATATCTGATATTGTACCCCTGGCGGTTTAATTCATCAATCATTTCCTGAAGGATGTCAACACCGAGACAATATGCCGCATTCTCTTTGATCACCTTGTGCCGCCAGCGTTCTTTGGCGAGGTAGGAAAAATCGTGTTCGCAGACCCCGATATCCAGAACTCTTTTCCCGGATACCTCTTTTTTAACATGTTCGATAAAAAGATCATCAATTTCAGTCCTGATGCTTTTTATATGTTCATAAACCGCTTTCATGGCTTTGCCGTCCATGGGGTCTTTAGAAATTTTAGTCCAGTCCATTTTTGTCTCTGCTTTTTATTTTTATTTAAGGAAAATATAATGAGCCGGAAGGTTTTCCGCAAATAGATTTTATTGAATATGCGGCAAGTCTGCGGATGCGCCCCTTGAATATCCGCAATTTATTGTGACGGGAGATTTTTCTTCTTTCCGGAAAATCAGAGCCCCGGTAATAGTTGTCCAGGAGCAGCTTGGCATGTCCCTGGAGATGCAGCGCGTGAAACCGTATTTCCCGGTCATCGGACGTCCTGATCCCGTAAGGCTGATTGTTATGCCAGACAATCTTTTTTTGCCCGCGGGCTTTGACAAATTCATTGCCGGTTAAATTGTTTGATTCGTTGATATTATGATCGAATACGGCATCATTTTCAATTTTCAGCAGGTTTTGATATTGAACTTGAGCCGTCTGAATGTTGAAAAGATATAGTGCGGTCATGTCGCAAATTCCGCCAGCAAGATTATTGCTGACATGGTGCATCCATTTCTGCTGATATTTTTCCATTACCTCAGGGATGCTGTAAGAATCAAGCAGGAACTGGTTGAAAGTGGACAAGGTTTGCGCCTGCCAGAAGATTACATGCGGAGACAGAGCAGATTCTCCGGTAACCGCGAAACCGTTGCTGCCTGAAGCCAGCAGACTTTCCGTCATTGCCGTCAAGTCTGAGTAAATCATTACATCGGTGTCGAACACGAAAGCGCCTTGCAGCCGGCGCTGTATCATGAAATCTTCGAGAATGAACCAGCGTTTGAAGCAGATTAATTCAAAATCATAGGAATTGAATGACATGTGAAGATAAACTTCGGCGAACGAATCGGCATTGCCCTGATAATCTTCTATGCGGTAATGCTTTACAAAATCGAATTTATCATTGAATTCATCGCCGATCAGGATGATTTCCGCGTCCGGATTGGAGAAATGCGCCTGCCGAAGGGTATAATTCAGATAATCACTGTAACCCTGATGAATGAAAATCAGCGGTATCTTCATGATATTTTCCTGTAAACTTCAGTGGTTGCGGCGGCAGCTTTCCGCCAGGAAAAAGCTGCCAGCCGTTTCCGGCCTTTCAACTTGAGTTCGTTTCTTAAAATTTCCGAGTTCAGCATTTCCCGCATTAAATCGGATAATTCAGGCGCAGAATCGGGCTTGAAATAACTTGCGGCATCGCCGGCCACTTCCCTGAAACACGGGATATCCGACAATATGACCGGGCAATCGCAGCCGAAAGCTTCCAGCACCGGAATGCCGAAGCCTTCGCACAAGGAAGGATAGACGAATGCCGCCGCCTGATGATAAACATGGAACAGTTCCCCGTCCGTAAAGTTGCGCTGCATTATTCTGCCGGAAAGTCCAAGCTGGTTGATTAAAGTATTCTCTTCGCCGGTAATAGTTCCGCCTCCGCAGCATAACAGTATTGCTTTGGAATCCGCAGTAACAGTTCCGGCAAAAGCTTTTAACAGCAGCGGAAAATTTTTGTAGTATTTCCGCTGTCCGACGTAAAGAAAATATTTTTCCGGCAGTTTCGGACTGGTCGCATCCTGTTTTACTTGAGTAAATCCATGATGAATGACATGAATTTTTTCCGGAGCGGTCCCCAGGAATTTAATTAAATCCTGCTTTGTGCTTGCGCTTGGAACAATGATTGCAGCCGCTTGTTTGACGGATGCCGCTTTGTCACTGCATTCTTTGTCTCTGGCGGGCAGATTTTCGAAACGTTCGTGGATCATGTCATGCACTGTAAGGACATAAGGAATTTTACCGAGATGGTCGATAAAATACGGGCTGTAATAAGTGGGATGAAACACCTGCACCTGCTGCTTATTTTTACTCAGGTAAGAAATAACTTTCCACCGGTTGAAAAATTCCAGAATCCGGTCTCTGCCGCGAAAGTTGTGATCCCTGAAGAAATAGTTCAAATTGGGATAGAGACCGGGTTCGTGAATATAGCTGTTGTTGGAAAAAAACAGCGGAACCGTAAATTCAACTCCGGAATCATTTTTCGTAAATTCCTGCAGCAGTGAGCAGAAATAGCGGGAAATACCGCCAAACGGCTGCGAAGAGAAGATTTGATGGTCGTAAAGTATTTTCATTTGTTCACAGTGTTTTACCTGAAAGTCCGGAGTCGCTGAATGTTCTGGATTTCATTTTACGGCACACGTATTCATTTATTGGAATCAGCATCAAACGATGTGCGGAAAGCAGAAAACGGAGAGTCGTATTATGCTTTAACGGGTTCCGGGAGAACAGATGCAGATTTTTATTATTGGACACCAAATTTAGATTTTTCTTTGCCGCAATATATTCCAGCGTCCTGATAGAGAAAAATGAAATATGCTGTCCGTGCTCCGGCGCAAAGTAGTGCCAGTCCTGCTGTCCGGCAGGAATATTTTTTTCAGAATATAATTCCGTTGAAAAGAGGATCGTATCAGCTGTTTTCAACATTTCGTCAAGTTGTGCAAGTGGATCAGGCAGATGCTCGAAAACTTCAAAACAGGTAATCAGTTCAATCTTATCCTGATGATATTCGAATCCTCTGGCAAACAGATTTTGAGCGTATTGATCGTGCCAGCGGAAATCAAAACCGGTATCACGCATCAGCCGGACGAAAAGCCCGTATCCCGCACCCCAATCCAGATAAGTGTGATCTTTGCCGAACAGGAAATAAAGAACCGGAGCGATCCTTGCCGCCAGCGCGGTGTTGCGGCTGATAATCCCGGTGTCATTAAGCGTTAACGCTGACTCATAGGCCTCTTTCAGCCAGAAGGGGGATTCCGTCTGCAAATGACCGCATTCCCGGCAGTGGAAGTAGCCGGTATCATATTTCGCCAGAATCCTGCCTGTGAACGCCGGTTCCGCTAAATTGCTTCCGCAAATCGTGCAATTCATTTGAATACTCCAGAGATATGCTTTTTGATTCTTGCCAGAATAGAGTTGCCGTACATTCTTTTAAAGACGACTTTATCCGCTGCCTCATCCGGTATTTTCTGCATCGGGTGAATCAGTGCTTTTGCGATTGATTCTGCCGGAATTTCAGCGAACTCGCTGTCCTTTTTCAGGGTGTGAGTTCCTGAACCGAATCCTATATTGGAAATCATATTTACATTCGGAATGACTGCCAGTCCACAACGTTCAAACAGAGTATAGCTCCACTGGAAATCCCATGTATTAAAGTATTGATTTTTATCTCTTACCTGCTGCAGTATTTCCATCCACCGGTTGCTGACTTTGCCGGAATTGAATGTATTTTTAAGAACGGCAATATCGAGATTTCTCAAATCCGCATCATAATATTGCCAGGCACGCCGCCATGACGCCCATCC
>CAIMFA010000564.1 GCA_903840185.1 uncultured Lentisphaeria bacterium
TGACTGCAAACAATCCGCCCCGGTAACTGTTTATTCCGCGTTCTCTCTATAGTTCAAGAGTTCTCAGTCATTCCAAACCATTGCTCATGCAATGCTTTTATCCGTTTTACCAAGTCTGGATCCATCGGCTTGGCGCGTCGGTCGCCATCCAGTAAATCCTGCAGATGAGCGATTTTGGCCGTACCGGCGATAGAGGTCAGCAGGTTCGGGAATGCTTTCAAAAAAGAAAAGCTGAATTCAGCGCGGGTGGCGCAGCCGGACTGCTTGAATATCGGCTCAAGCGCTTCGAATCTGGCAATCATGGGGTCGTTCGGGTTTCTTGCCCGCAGCGCCTGAATATTTGCCGGTTCCAGCGCGCCGCCGCACATAGTCCGCAGTGACAGCATCGGTTCGTTCTTCTGCTCGATCAACTGGAAAAGTTCATTGCTGGTCTGGCGCTCTCCGGGGCTGAAATAAAAAATATAGCCGGGGAACAATCCGGCATTCACGGCGCGGATCGCATCGCTGGAGAAGGAGGCAAAAATTTCCATGACAAACTGGCCGACTTTGCCCGATTTCTGCAACTCCTGACAAACCTGCCACATTTCCCCTTTATTAATGAAATCATTAACCACCGGACGTTCGTCATGTTTCGCGCGGCAGAGCTGCGCGATGTCCACCCGTTCGACGTTCAATCGTCTCAGAGCGTCCTCCACATCAAATTTCAGAATTGCGGCATGGTCACAACGGATTTTTAATACAAGACGCGGCTGATGTGCCCGGTCTTCATCAAAGGCATGGCGCATAATTCCGAACGCTCCGCCGCCGGCATATTCCTGGCTGGCGTGGAACCAGACCCCGCTATCCATCGCCGTCCGTGCGACACGGATATCCTGGGTGAAAAGCGCAGGGTCTTTGCCAAGACTCATGCAGCCGTAGGTAAACGTGGTCAAAGGTTTGTCCGCGAAAAATTGCTTGAGACAGTCTCGATTTGTGTTCATGTTATGCGCCTGTATTATTAACTTTAAAAAGAATTGGCCGTATGCCTTTCCCTGATATTATAACCTAATTATTAAACTGGTTCAAGTTGTCAAGCAGCCCTGCCTTGTTCATGAGTTTTTTGTACCACTCCAAATTGAACGGCGGCAGACCGGCGAGATAATGGTTAACTCCCTTGCCAAAATTGTCTTTCCATTCGATCAGATAAAGTTTCTTGTCCCCCATGGAGAATGGGATGCTGCCCAATTCAGCCGCAGAGTTTGCATCCAGATGCTTTTCTCCTGAGAGCAGAATTTTTCCAGACTCGACGTCTGTTACGGTAAACTTCAGTTCCGATGGCTCGCGTGTGGAGTTCGCCGCCGCAAGCGCCTGTCCCCAGTTAGCGGGTTCCTTGAACATCAGGCAGATGCGTCTCTGGGAACGCTTGACATACTCGAAGGCCAGCTTTTTCTCGAAATAGTAGTCTACGATTGCATCGGAGAACTGCGGCCAGCCGTCAATGAGATTCCACCAGATTATTCCGGTTCTGCGCCACATGGCGGAACGGAAAAGCTCGATGAAGAACTTTTTGGCCTCGGCCTGCACACACTGGCTGGCGAATGCGAAAGTCTCCAGGTCGTCAGGAACAATGCCGAAAAGCTCCTTGATCTGCCTTGCCATGAGTGCGCTTCTTCTGTCCGGGCCATCTGCAAAGAAATCTATGGTCGGACTTGAGGAGTGGAGCTGCCATTCATCATTTCCCTGCCACGGCCAGAGTTTGTCCCCGGAGATGAACTTCCTGATGGATTTCGGAGAAGGACAGCCGTGATAGCCGATCTCGCTGGCGAAATGCGCGGTGGTGTTTCTGTAAAAATCACTTTTAAAAGAGTCGCGCGGCCCCCACAGATGCTGTTCTGGAATATAGCGTTCTCCGAATTCCCAGGCATTGCTGTCCACAAAAGGCGAGCTTGGCAGGAAAGGTAGTGAAGGATCCTCCTCCCAGGCCACTTTCGGCAGAAGTTCACGAGTGATGGAGTTGCGATTGGGGTCTCCCATGCCATGCCAGGAAAAAGCGGAGTCGCACTCGTTGTCGCCTGCCCAGAGGATGATCGAGGGATGCTGCCTGAGACGCCTCATTGTCTTGCGCACCTCAAGCTCCAGACGGCTTTTGAATTCCGCATCCTGCGGATAGATTGCGCAGCCCATGATGAAATCCTGCCAGACACAGATGCCGTTTTCGTCGCAAAGATCGTAGAAGCGGTCAGATTCGTAGAGGTTCCCGCCCCAGCAGCGCAGAAAATTGCAGTCCAGTTCAATCGACAATTCTATGGCTTTGTCAACTCGTTCAATATCACGCGAATGGAAAGCGTCCAGAGGTACCCAGTTGCTGCCCTTGGCGAAAATGCGCTCGTGGTTTATCAGGAAGAGAAATTCTCCTTCGCCCATGGCGCTGGTCGTGCTTGTGCGCTTCAATTCAACCTGGCGGATTCCGCAATTGAAACTCTTCGCGTCGACAGCCTTGCCATCGCGAAGCAGCGTGACGTTCACTGCATAAAGTGAGGCTTCGCCGTAGCCGCGCGGCCACCACAGGGCAGGTTGGTCCACATGAATCAGCTCTCTTGCGGCCTTGGGGCAATGTATGAAACGTCGTACTGAGAATTTGGACTCGCCGCAAACTCCTTCGACCTGAATCTCGTATCGTCCGAACGGAACCGGCATGACGCTGACAGAGTAGGACAGGCCAAGACAGGCGGATGAGAGATCTTCCGATACCGATTTAGTGAAAAGAAATACGCGCTCGATATGCTCTTTATTTTTGAGGATTATGGAGACAGGCCGCCAGAGTCCGGCCGAAACTGCGCGCGGCATGATGTCCCAGCCATACATGTGGGGTGCCTTTCTCACGAAAAGCGATTCATAGCCGCCAGTGTGGCCGACGAGACAGGCAGGGTAGTCGTATTTCATCGCCTCCAGTACGGCAGGCCGGATGTGGATGAAAAGTTCATTCTCTCCGTTGTGAAGCTTGTTTGCAAGCGCGATCTCATGCTCAATAAGCATGTTGTCGCACGATGTCAGATGTTCGCCGTTGAGATAGATTTCCGCATAGGTGTCCAGCCCCTCGAAGACCAGGAATGGATCAACGTCCTCAAGTATTCCGGCGTCAATCATGAACTTGCGGAAATAATAAACATGCCTGTCCTCAAGTTCATTAACCTTTTTCATGTTTATTCCGAAAAAAGGCTCTGGAATGAGACCGGCTGCATGAAGATCAAGTTCGAAATTGCCTGGAACCTTCGCCGGAATCACATCGAGCCCGGCATGTTTTAGTTCATGCGAAGATTTGAGCGGAAGCGATTCTCTGCTTAATGCCAGTGACCATTCGCCATCTAAAATAATTTTCATCGTCATCTCCATTAATATCTTTAACCCGATAGTTGCCAAATAGTGTAAAAATTACTGTTTTTCTGGCTTTTGCAATATTTGTGGCAAAATAACCGGAGAGCATTGTGCCGGACAATATTCAGGCACAATGCTCAAATCTGTCTGCGTTGACATTTTTCACTGAGCAATTTTAACGATTCAGGAAAAATAAGATCATAAATAGCTTGTAAATCTATCAGTTTCCCTCATGTCTGTTACAGAGAAATCGTCCGTCCGGTCTTGATGCTCTCGTAAGCTGCATCGATGATCCGCATGGTCAGCAGGGCGTCGTCGAGCGTCGATTCCGGCTGTTTACCATCCAGAATGGTCGCAACGAAAGATTTTGCCTGATTTATAAAGGAATCAGCGTAGGTAACGTCCGGATTGGTCTTTTCGCCGTTGATATAAAGCGCGTCTTTGATTGATATCCACCCATCAGTACCGACCAGGCGAATGGCGTCAACATCCTCCCCGTGATTGCTGCCCCAGTTCTGCATCACATGCGCAATCGTTCCATTGGGATAAAGAAGCTGTACTGCGGCAATGTCTTCATCGTCCATTTTCAGCACATTGCGCGCCGCCAGCGCCTGTACGCAGGACGGCTTGCCGAGGAGCTGAATCGTCTGATAGACCAGGTGTGTGCCGGAGTCAATCAAGGCGCCGCCCCAGGCCAGTTCGTGCCGGCTGCGCCAGTTGCCGCTAACTGAACCGCTGTAGAAACTCTGGGTGAAGCTGGCATACTGGATACTGCCGAGTTCCCCGGCCAGTATCCGGCGTTTCGCCTCCAGAACCGCGCCGCGATAAGCGAAGTTGTGAGCGGGAACAACAATGAGCCCTTTTTGTGCGGCCAGATCGCGGATAGCTTCAAGTTCGGCGGCGGTCTTCACCACCGGCTTCTCAACCAGAACGTGTTTGCCGCAGTTAAGCGCAGTCATGACCTGCGAATAGTGACAGGGGTTGATGCTGGCAATCAATACCGCGTCAATGTCGGGAGAAGCAGCCATCTCTTCAAAACTGCCATAGGCTTTCAAGCCGTGCTTTGCGGCAAACGCGTCCAGCTTTGCCTGTTGCGCCGCACGGTCTGTATCTTCCCGCCAGGTACGGGTCACGCCGGTTACTTTGCAGCGCGGTTCGGTGGCAAAACCATTGAACTGGAATTCTGAAATGAATCCGGTGTCAACAAAACCAATTTTGAGTGTCATGATAATATCCTTATATTTTATGTGGTTGATATTTTAGCGCCAGTCGAAGACAAGCCGGGAACTTGTTTCATATAAATATGTTAATTCCTGAAATCGGTAAGATTAGTCGGATTCATGAATTCACTATTTGAATTATAGGCGCCAAATGGAGCTTTGATTGCTTTAGCATGGAGGTCGCCGAAAAGAAAATTGCCATAACCATTGTGCAGTGCAAAAACATAATACTGCGGCGATGTAGTATCATATGGGGTGGCGGTTTTATTTGAGTGCTGATTAAACTTGAGCGCCGAGGCATCCGCCATCAAAACCGAACCGCTGAGCTTTTTCATCTGTTTGCTGAGTTTATTGAATGTCATCCAGTCTTCATTGTAATTGCCGATTACGCCGGAGGTAAAACAGTTAAGGCCATATCCATAATAGTCCGTGACATTCCATTGATTGAGTGTTACGTTCGGTACCGCAAGGGTCGGGCAATTGAACACATTAGTTTTGGACGTGCTGACGGTGGCCGGAGTGCACTTATTCCCCACATATCCCTGAGTCTGGAGCACTCTATTCCAGAAATAACCAAAATAATTACTGCCTGTAACGTCGTTTGACGCTATGATCCAGTCCTTGAAGTCGTTGGCGTAAAATCCCAGCGCGACGCCGATCTGTTTATGATTGTTCAGGCATTTTATCGAACGGGCTTTTTCTCTGGCTTTGCCCAGCGCCGGCAGCAGCATTGATGCAAGAATAGCGATAATGGCGATCACAACGAGGAGTTCGATGAGCGTAAAACTTCTTTTCTTCATTTTTCACATCTCCTTGAGTTAAAGTGTGTTTAAAA
>CAIMFA010000565.1 GCA_903840185.1 uncultured Lentisphaeria bacterium
AAGACAATATATGAAAACAGAATATTCTGATATTTCAAATATGCATCTCTTCAATGTCAAGGCGTGTGGAGCAAAAGGGGACGGGGTGACTAAAGAAACCGCATTTCTTCAGAGAACCATCGATGAGTGTACAAGAGCAGGCGGAGGAATAGTCTATTTCCCGCCAGGAACCTATCTTACCGGTACTATACGTTTAAAAGATAATGTCACTCTCTGGATTGAAGCCGGCGCAACAATCTTTGCGAGCGAAGATCTTGAAGATGACTATGACCCTGTCCATTTAATATATGCTCGCAAAGCTAAAAACATTGCAATTTGCGGTCGAGGCACAATTAACGGAAATTTTACAGGTTTTTTTCGTAAAAAAGAAGAATTTAAAAAACAGTTTCCGATATGGCCGGAGCCATGGGGGCTCCGGCCATGGCGACCCAGGACTTCAGTACACTTCTTCTGCTGTGAAAATGTTATGATTGAAGGTATTACCTTTGTTGAAGGCTGTATTACAACATTGCAAATGATGGGGTGCATACATGTCAACATAACACGTATTATTGTCAATAACGCTTGGGATCAATTTCTGCAAGATGCAATCGAAATTCTTTCCTGTCGGCAAGTTCACATCAGTAATTGTTCTCTTTCTAGTTCTGATGATCCCATTACCATTTATCAAGGGTGTCCATGGTATTATTATCCTCTTGGAGACGGTCTTGAAAATCTCGACGATGGAAAACTTGCCGACTTCCCAAATGAAAATATCACTATTTCCAACTGCGTACTACGGACTCATTGTAATGGAATTAGGGTCAATGGTTCAGGTGGTGGTGCAATTCGAAATGTCTCGTTTGACAATATCATCATTGATTCGGATTCTGTCGGCATCAGCATCAAGAATTTTTATGCGATCGAAATGCGTGGGATCCAAAAATTATTTTCATGGAAAAATGCAGGGACTACGGAAATCGAAAATGTTTCGTTTTCCAATATTACTGTAAAATGTGGAACAATTGGGTTCTATGTTTTGAATGAGGATTTCATTGGTAAAAAGAACCATAATCAAGGAAATATCCGCAATATCTCGATTTTTAATGCTCGCTTTGTGGTAGATGTTTCCAAAGACTCTGCACTAGGAACGTGCCTTATTAGCGGCAGCAAGAATCAATATCTTGACAACATCAAGCTATCGAGCGTCGAGATTGACGTAACTGGCACTTTTGACAAAGAATTTCAAAAGATGATCTTCCACGAAGTTCACTATCCACTGGAAACATATGATGGGGAACTTTATCCACGGGATGATTGGATGTCCAGAGCCAGCAACCCCAGAGCGTTTCCGTATGGTGTCTATTGCCGGTACGCAAAAGATGTACGATTTCATGATGTTGTAATGCGGAACAAGAGTTCTGTAAAATGGAAGAACGCGGTGCGGTTTGATCATGTTGCTGATTCGACGATAAAACATCTTGATGTACGGCAACATGAAAAAAACGATGTCGCAATGGTGGGGGTGTACAACACGAATAACATTGCTTTCGAAGCGGGAGTCAGTATCGAAAGAATTGTTCCGCAGAAAGAAAATATGTGGACTCCACCTCCAATGAATCAACTTTTGGTGGAGGATCAAGTCAAGGATGAATATAGAAAGCAATTTGGCATTTTGCAATAAATAAATTCTTAAGAACAATAAACAACCTCGATGCAAACATACGAGGGATTGGGGGCGTCCGCAAGGCAAACGACCAGCAAATTCATTGCTTGTCCCCGATTCGGTGAATTAACCCCCGCTAAGAGGAGGAAATATAATGAGCGATAGGATTATCTGGCACTATTTAGATGAGCTGCCGGAGCAGGAAGCAGCCTGGAAAGAATGGCAGTCCAGTTTGATTGGCTGGCACCGTTTTAACACTTTTTATACCCATTATCTAAGGGTTGAAGGCCGCCGCGTCAAGCTGCTGAATTGTTTGGAATTGTGCAAACACGACTGCCCGCGCCGGATCATAGAGAATTCCCCATCTGACATCAAGGCCGTGTGTCCGCAGAACCAAGCAGATCCAATTCAACTCAAGTTCCGGGATATTCTCATCTATTCGATACGCCGTGAGGCTCTGCATCAGGCGCTCTGCGCGTCACTGAGTATCAAGTATTCAGATGATCGCCGAAAGGTACACGAGCATATCTGGCATCTCGGCGATTATTCCGGCACCGAGGTTTATATTACATACCGAACAGCACCGGCAGTATTCGCTGATACCATAAGTTCGCTTTACCTTTCGCACCAGGCTCCGTTTATCCTGATAGTGCCGACAATGAAAAACGTAACGCCGGAAATACAGCAGTTCATGGCAAAGAACAACTCCGTCTTGTTTTCTATGGCAGACAAACTGCACTTGCAAACGGATGGTTCATTCAAGCCGGTGCGCGGTATTTCAGAATGCATGAAATCATTTTTATCCACAGATGACATCCCGCATCCGCGGGACTAACCTGAGAGTTAGCAAAACACAAAAATGCAGTTTTTCACCACTGAGGGCACAGAGAACACAGAGAAATACAGTTTTAACCACGAAAGGCACGAAAGAACACGAAAAAAATCCAAGACACGAAAGAAAACAAAAAACGGAGTCAGTGAATGCTTTGCGTTCCGCGCAAAGCATTCACTGACTTGTATTTTCATTTGTTCCATTTCTGTATCACTTTCGTGCTTTTCGTGTTTTTCGTGGTTAACATTTCCCCGGTTTTTCCTTTGTGCCTCCGTGTCTTCGTGCGAGATATTCCCTGTCTTTATGATTTCTCATTTTCAACTTTCAATTTTCTATTTTCAATTGTTTGCGCCTCTGAATTCTGTCTACTTTGCA
>CAIMFA010000566.1 GCA_903840185.1 uncultured Lentisphaeria bacterium
AATGCCGACCAGGCAATGAAAGATGCCAAAAAGTCTGTTGATGAACTGAAAGACCAGGCCAAGAAGCTAGAACAGAAGAAGATTGAGCAGAACGCCGAGGCCGCTCGCAAAGAACTGGATAAAGCTGAAGAAGCTAAAAAAGAGTCCAAACCGGAAAAGGCGGATAAACACATGAAAGAAGCCTTGAAATATCTCGGCGCCGATGACAATAATAAGAACGATAAAAATGATAAGAATAAAAACGGCGGCAACAACAAGGATAAGAAAGACCAGAAAGACCAGAAAGATAAGCAGGATAAAAACGACCAGAAAGATAAGAAAGATCAGGACAAACAGAATCAGCAGGACAACAAGCAGAACGCTGCTCAGGCCGCCAGGGCGGCAGCGGCGCAGGAAAAGGAAATTGATCCGCAGCAGGCGAAAGCTCTGCTTGAAGTAATGGCCGGAAAAGAAAAGAATCTGCGGGATGCATTAAAAGAGCAGCAGCAGAAAATGTACGGCCAGATTAAAGTGGAAAAAGACTGGTAACGGGCTGATCCCGCCAGTAAATGCATGGAAAGAGAGTTTGGAATCATGAAAAAGTTCTTATATATACTGATAATATGTCTGTCAGCGTGCGGCATGCAGGCGGCTGAAGTCCGGGCGATTGCGGTGCCGGACAATGCCATTGTCGGACAACGGGTGCAACTGGTCATCACTGCCAGGGCTAAAGCTTATCCCAAAATCGTATCTTTTCCTGACGTGGATAATGTTGAGTGGATCAAAAATGGTTCCAGCATGGCAAGCAGCAACATTAACGGAGTTGTGGAAAGCCGTTCCATATATCTCTTTAAAGTTATTAAAGAAGGCACGGTAGAGATCCCGCCGCTGACGGTCTCAGTCGGCGGGAAAGAAATGATGACTAACAGCGTCACTGTAAAGGCTGTTGCTGTTACCAGTCAGGCCGGCGGGGATAAATTTAAAGACTTGATTTATGGCAAAGGCATCATCATGGCGGATGGCCGTGAATTTTATGTCGGGGAAGAAATTCCTGTGGAACTGGATATTTATGTGTCCGAAGACCTGAAATATCAGTTCACCAGCTGGCCGAATTTCAACATGGACAAGGTGATTTTCCGGGATTACAGCGGCGTGAACAAAGAAAATAACCGCTTTGAACTGCCGACCAGAGAACGGGAAATTACAGGAGGAAAAAGATTTCAATGCTATAAGTTCCGCACTGCGTTCAGAGCGATCTCAGCCGGAACGATTAAACCGTCAGCCGAGCAAAGTTGTGAAATCATCTTGCCGGACCGGCAGTCGCGAACCCCGGAAGATGATGATTTTTTCAGTCTTATGCGCGGACAGTCATATCACCAGATTCCTTATTCAGTTACCATCGATTTTCCTGAATTGAAGATTAAAGCGCTGCCACCGGTGCCGGAAGGGGTTGAGAACCTTGGCCTGATAGGTACATGGCTGGTAAATTACGCGGTCAGCACCAAAGAGCTGAAGACCGGAGAACCGTTTACTTTGAAGCTGGAAATTACCGGAAACGGCACTTTGGAAAATTTACAGACGCCCAGGCTGAATATACCGGGGTTCCGCATTTACCCGCCGGAGGTTGATAAAGCGGCGGCATCCGCCAATGACAGACAGCGGGCAGAAATCAGATTTGTAATGATTCCGCTGAAGCCCGGCCCGGTGGAGATTGATTTAAATACGGCAACTTTCTCGACCTCGCACGATGCATATAAAACCTGCAAATATGAACAGAAATTCACGGTTGTCCAGTCGGAGAATCAGACCTTGACCGCCGCTCCGATGGTCTTCAATTCCGCGCCGGATTCGAAATCTTCCGCCGAACCCGAAGCTATTGTGAATAAACCGGCCGCTAAATCCGGCATTCTTTACCTGAAAAAGTCCGAAGCAGGCGGGGTTGCCGTTCCGCTTTATCTTAACTATCTGTGGGCTTATATCCTGCTGATGATCGCGGGGCCGCTGCTGTGGCTGTTCAGTGAATGGCGTTATGCGTCCAGAATGAAACTGGAAAGCGATCCGCTGCTGCGCCGCCGCCTGGCCGCCCGGGCTGACCGCTCCAGAGTGCTGCACGAACTGAAAAAATGCAATCCGGATAATATTGACGAAGCGATAAATAATGAAGTGGTGCCGTTACTGAATGACATGCTGGCACTGCCGCCGGGAACCACCGCGACCGAACTGGCGGAGAAAGTCAATGACAATGAAGTCGCCGAATGTCTGCACAGTTCCGGGGCCGCAAGCTATATGCCGGGAGGAGCTAATATGGATAAGAATGAACTGAAAAAGCGCATCTGCAAAGCAGTAAAAAACTTTACCGTAGTCCTGCTGCTGGCATTGCTGCCCGCCGTCGCGACGGCCGATACGAAAAAATCCGCAGCCCCCAAGCCGGAAGTAATTCAGACCAGCGTCGAGGCGCTTACCGCGTATGACCGCGGCGAGTTCAACCGCGCGGCGGACTACTACCGTTCAAGGCTTGTCCCGGAAAGACCGGATCCGGCATTGTTATACAATCTCGGCAACTGTTACTGCCAGCTCCGCAACTACCCCGCCGCACTGGTATGTTATGAACGCGCCAGGCTGCTCGCTCCGAATGATTCGGATATTACAGAAAACCTTAATTATGTCCGCAGAAAACTTTTCCAGCCGCAGACCGGCGAAATCAAAGACCCGGCTTCGCTGATAAAAGCATTACGCGACAATCTGCGCCCTGATCAGTGGCTGCTGATCGCGGCAATCGCCTGTGCCGCAGGCGGCGGCACTATGGCGTTCAGACGCTCGCTGTCATTTAATAAACTATCCATTCTGCTGGGTATCGTCTCGCTGACGACGCTGCTCGCAATTCTTGCGGCGGCGACTCAGTATCATAACGACTACAACCCGGATATCGCGGTGATTATGACCGACAATGCGAAGCTGCGTTCACTGCCTTCGGAATCTTCAGGCCAGGTTGAGGCGAAACTGCAAAGCGGCACGAAAGTGAAGATCGTTGAGTCACGTCAGGAATGGTCCAGAGTGCGCTGCGGCGAAGCCGACGGCTGGATCAAATCCGACCATATACTCTGCATAGCCCCCGGCTGCCATCTGCCGGAACAGAAATAACCTCATGTTCAACTGCAAGCAACAGGCTTAAAGGCCGTCATTACATCAGGCATGAATAGCTGGAAATTATGATCCAGCGCGGCATAATTGGCGATAATATGCGGTTTGGCGTCCGGCAGCGGCGAAGGCCGCTTGAGATGGCGGTTCATGCCGCACAGCACATCGTGAATGCCCTCGAGAGTGCTGTAAACATTGAATGCATCCCTTTCAATCAGCCTGGCGGTAAAATGCCGGCAAAGCGCCGGATATTGCTCACCTTCAACTATCTTTTGCAATGATGTATAGCATTTATTGACAAAACTTTGAAAATCTTCGGCGGTGAATTTTTGCCAGTGTTTAATCAGATAGTAGTCCATCAGGATATCAATCACGATCGGCGCGAACTTGCCGGAAAACGGTTTCATCAGCGCAATCGAATTGATTACGGCAGGGTGCGCGTCAGTGAACCGGTCAAGCCGGCGGTGGTTGATAATACCCTCGGCAATTTTGCCGGGATACAGTTCATTTATACCGGCTTCAGTGCCTTTGACAAAATCGCCGAGATAGTTGCCGATCCGCGAATCATCATTATCTTCAGCCAGAAAAAGGTGCATGAGAAAATTCATAAACCAGTAATCATCCTTTTAAAATTAACCACCACAAAGAACAGCCAGTTTTCACCACAGTTCACAGAGGACACTGAGAAAGTTAAGACAGGAGAGTCAGCGAATTAATGCGGGTGTAATACCCGCCGTAATTCTCGCTGACTACGCTTTTTCTTATCCTGCCTATCCTGTCCATCCCAGTTATACTCTGCACTGCTGAAAATTCAATTATGGATTGCGAAGATTTTGAGAATTGGTTCGTATTCTGAGAGGCTGCCGATACCGTGGTATCGAAGGCCTCGAAGAGTGCGAATCCAAACTAAGGAGTCATTCAAAAATAACTGGCACTTTCTACTGTGGTCTCCGGGGAACTTCCAGTTCCGCCGCCTCGTTACAAAGCGCTGCGGCTTTGCTCCTCTCCGGCGAAGCCGGAATTTCTCCCGAATACCTGCGTATAAAAGTACCACTTATTTCT
>CAIMFA010000567.1 GCA_903840185.1 uncultured Lentisphaeria bacterium
CCGGTGCCGGACAGCACGGCGTCGCGCTGGCGACCGCCTGCGCCCTGCTCGGGCTAAAATGCGAAATTCACATGGGTGAAGTTGATATCAAAAAAGAACATCCCAACGTTGTCAAAATGAAGATTCTCGGCGCCACGGTAGTTCCGGTCAGCCGCGGCACCGCCACACTGAAAGACGCCGTTGACAGCGCGTTTGAAGAACTGCTCAAAGATCCGCAGAACTTCTTCTACGCCATCGGTTCCGTTGTCGGGCCGCATCCGTTCCCGATGATGGTGCGTGACTTCCAGAGCATTGTCGGCCGGGAGGCCAGAGCGCAGTTCCAGGAAATGACCGGCAAGCTGCCGGATTACGTGATCGCCTGCGTCGGCGGCGGAAGCAATGCCATGGGGATATTTACTGCGTTCCTGCATGATCTGGACGTAAAGCTGATCGGGGTTGAACCAGCCGGACTGGGATTGCATACCAGCGACCATGCCGCGACCCTGACCAAAGGCACCAAGGGCAGCATCCACGGCTTTAAATGCTATGTTCTGCAGGACGAAAAAGGAGAACCGCTGCCGGTTTATTCAGTCGCATCAGGACTGGATTATCCGGGCGTCGGACCTCAGCACTGCCTGCTGAAAGATATTAAACGCGCCCAATACGTTTCCTGTACCGATGAGGACTGCCTGGATATGTTCATGCAGTTGTCGCGCCTCGAGGGAATTATTCCGGCGCTGGAAAGTTCCCACGCCGTGGCGTATGCCGCCAAACTTGCCGCCACGCTCGGCAAGGATGTCAATATCCTGGTGAATCTGAGCGGCAGAGGCGACAAGGACGCAGATTTCGTTGCCAGAAAGCTCAAGATACATTGAGCATAATTGATAACGCGGTGGCGAAACAGCGTTTTCCGCGTTATGTTATTTTAAACGGGAGATTGAAGTATGAGCAGCAGAAAAGATTATATCAGCGACGGACTTATTCATATCAGAGACCGTCTGAAGACTTATGAAAAAGGCAATGAGCATGATACTTCAACCCTGCCGCAAATCTCCGATGAGCAGATCGCCCAGACCGAAAGAGGCGAGCCGGTAAAATCAACCGAACCTGATAAGAAAATTGTCCGCGCGCTGAGAAGGCGGCACGACGAATATCTGAAGTCAAGAAAAGACCTGCACAACAAGATTGTCGAAATTATGGCGGTTCTGCCGGAAGAGCAGAAGAAGTTTAAATTCTATGAGGAGGAGACCGCCGCCATGCATGAACTCTGCCGGAAAATGTCGGTGGAGATCAATGAACTGGCCGAAAAAGACGAGCTGAGTGAAAACGATTCCGCCCTGCTGGGCGACGCCTGCCGGAAAATCGAAAACTCGCGGCTGGAATTTATCCGCCAGACCGCCCGCTATAAAAAAATAATGCCGCACGAAGACCACTCCGGCGGCGGCAGTGCAAAAAGTTCATTGCTGCCGGACATCAATTCCATGACCTTTTTGCAGATATTCCGTCTGGGGTTTGTTTTCAGCCTGCCGGTGGCGATCGCGCTGTTTCTGGCGGCCTTGATCATTAGCGCCGTCATTTATTTCTCCATGGGCGCGGGCGGGTCCTGATTATGGCCCTGCACACACATACGTCTAAAAGCCACAGCCGGAAAAACCTGCTCCGCTATATTCACACCCAGAGTTATTCCCGCATCTCCGGCTTCAAAGGGGTGAAAGCCCATGAAGGCACCGTCCGCAAACGCGTTCTGACCGTACTGGCAGCCCTTGCCATTATGGCCGTCGGACTCATATTTGTGTTCATGTAATTGCGCGTAAACCCGAAATTATTGAGCAGGGACAGGGAGACAGGGGCTGAATGGGAGAAGACGGATTTATCCGCAGATAATACAGATGAAAAACATGTGGAATGGTGTAATGAATTGGAACGTGTTCTGGATGGATGATTATGTCCCGTCCGTCCCATAGGTCCCATAGGTCCCATAGGTCCCATAGGCCACATGAAAACGCTAAGAAATGCTTTCGTGACTTTATATAACCGCTAGAAGAAAGAACCGGAAAATGAACGATTCGAATAATTTACTGCTGGAATTGTCAGAGGTTGCCCGTTCATATCCTGAACCGGCAGGCCGGATACCGGTATTGACCGGCATTGACTTGTCCGTCAAATCCGGCGAATGGGTCGCCGTAACCGGGCCTTCCGGTTCAGGCAAGACTACGCTGCTGAACCTGATCGCGCTGCTTGACACGCCTGACTGCGGCAGTATTAAACTCAACGGACGCGAAGTCGCCAGGCTGCCGGAAGACCGGGCTGCCGAATTACGCTCCCGCCAGATTGGCATGGTTTTTCAGCTTCATCATCTGCTGCCGCAGTGTTCGGCGCTGGAAAACGTGCTGCTGCCGACCATCCCGGCGAAAATCGATGGTCAAACTGCGCTGGAACGGGCCAGATCGCTATTATGCCGGATCGGGCTGGAATCGCGGATGAACCATTTTCCCGGCCAGTTGTCCGGCGGCGAATGCCAGCGGGTGGCAGTGGCGCGGGCGCTGATCAATTCTCCAAGTCTGCTGCTGGCGGACGAACCCACCGGAGCGCTGGATCTTCACGCCACTGACGCACTGCTTGAACTGCTGGCCGGATTCCATCGCGACGGCATGACCATCCTGATGGTCACTCATTCTGAACGTGCCGCAGCAGCAGCACAGCGCCGTTATGTGTTAGGCAGCGGAAAACTCGTTAAGGCTTAATTCAAGGAAGTCAGGAGTCAGGAGTCAGAATGGGAAAAGACAAAAGTAAAAATTTATAAAAAACTTTCTCTGTGTCTTGCTAACTCTCTGGTTAGTCCCGCGACTGCGGGATGTCTCTGTGGTTAAAAATGAGGTTCAAAGGAGCCGATGATAATGAATGTTCTGAAACTGGCACTGCGCAATCTGCGCTATTATCTGCCGCACAATCTGACGACCGCCGCCGGGATTATGGCGGCAACCGCGGTTATCGGCGGCGCGCTGATTATCGGCGACTCGGTCAGAGCCAGTCTCTTCAAACTGGTCAGTGACCGGCTGGGAAAAGTCGAATACGCGGTCATTCAGCAGGAAAATTATTTCCGCTCCGCCATTGCCGGCGAAATTGCCGCTAAAACCGGAGCGGATTGCGCGGCGGTGCTGCAAGTTGAAGCTTTTCTGGCTTCGGAACATGGCGCGGTCAAAGCCAATCTGTATGGCGTCAGCCGGGATTTTTTCCGTTTGTCGCCGGCTGGAGATGAATATTCCCTGCCGCCTGATACCGTCTGGCTCAACCGTACCGCCATGCAGGCGGCCGGACTTAAAACCGGCGAAACTGCGCTGCTGAGAGTTTTGAAGCCGGACCGGATGCCTGCGGATATTCCAATGACCTCCATCGACCAGGCGACTGCCGCCATGCGGGTTATGTGCGGCGAGGTGGTGCCGAATTCACACTTCGGCGATTTCAGTATGGTCAACTCCCAGACGCTGCCGGTCAATCTTTTTGTTGACCGTGAATGGCTGGCGGCTAAACTCGGCATTCCCGGCAAAGCCAACTGGTTGCTGGCTGCAAAAGGTTCCAATCCTGCCGCGCTGACCGCCGCGCTGAAAAAAAGCATCACGGCTGATGACCTCGGCTGGAAATTAAGCGTTCTCCAGGACAAAGAAATTTCGCTGAAATGCGACCGGGTATTCATTCCGCCGCAAATCGTCAGCGCGATTGATAAACTGAAGATTGACCACCGGCTGATAATGACCGGGTTTGTCAACAGAATCGAATCCGGAAAATTTTCCACCCCGTACTCTTTCGTCTGCGGCATGCAGGACAAGAATTATCCCGAAGGCGATGAAAACTGCCCCAATATCTGGGTCAGCGGCTGGCTGGCTAACGATCTTTCGCTGCGGGTCGGCGGCAAGTTGAAAATAACCTATTACGTCATCACGCCGCTGCGTACGCTGGTCGAGAAAAGCACTGAATTCAAAGTCGCCGGAATTTACACGCTGAAAGACGATCCATCGAACCGCGAACTGATGCCGGATTATCCCGGAATGACCGACAGTGAAAGCTGCCGCGACTGGAACACCGGCCTGCCCGTAGACACCGGGCGCATCCGTCCGCGGGACGAGGCTTACTGGGAATCATATCGCGGCACGCCGAAAGCGTTTATCTCCTATAAAACCGCCGCCAGGATATGGGGGAACCGTTTCGGCGAAGCCACCGCCTGCCGCTTCACCGGCAAAACGACTCCGCAGACAATATCGGAAAAACTGCTGGCGCAGCTATCCGCGCAGGATTTAAACCTCCAATGGACTCCGGTACTGCAGGATGGCTTGGACGGCAGCCGCAATGCCGTTGACTTCGGACAACTCTTTATGGGATTGAGCTTCTTTGTCGTCGCGGCGGCGCTGCTGCTGACCGGGGTTCTCGCCGGATTCAATCTTGAACGCCGCGCGAATGACATCATGACTCTGACCGCGCTGGGCTGGGAACGCCGCCGCATTATAAAACTGCTGTTCATCGAACACGGCGCGGTGGCGGCCGCCGGAGCCGTCTGCGGCATTCCGCTGGCAGTGCTTTACGCCAAAGGCCTGCTGTGGGGGATTGCCTCCGTATGGAGCGGCACGGTCGGCAGAACCAGACTGGTTTTTGAAGTCAATTCCGCAACTTTACTGCTGACTTTCGCCGTCAGCTGCGCGCTCTCCCTGCTGGTGCTGCTGATAGTGCAGTCTAAATTCCTTAAAAAGCGCCCGGTTGAAACCGCCATGCGGCAAATCCCGGCTTTCCAGTCGAACCGGCCGTGGCACAAAGATACATGGCTGCGCACCGCCTGCGTGATGCTGCTGGCAGCAGTGGTTATCATACTGCTGAATCCCGGACATGGAGAAGCGCGCGCCGGAATCTTTTTCGGCTGCGGCTCGCTGCTGCTGACCGGCGCTCTGCTGCTGTGCATGGTCTTTGTGCGCCGCCTGCCCGCGCTGTTCAAAAACCGCCGCCCCGGGCTGATACTGTGCGGACTGCGCAACTGTTCACGCCGTCCCGGACGTTCACTCGCGGCGATCGCGCTGCTAAGCAGCGGCATTTTTCTGATAACTGCCGTTTCAGTCAACCGTCAGGGCGTCCTGCAGGATCCGGCGCGGCGCGACAGCGGAACCGGCGGTTTCGCGCTGTACATCGAAACCGCGCTGCCGGTGCTGGCGGATCTCAATACTGCCGAAGGCCGCCTTCACTATCATCTGGATCTGCCTGAAAACGTCCGGTTCGTGCAATTTTCCGCCGCGCCCGGCAGCGAAGCCAGCTGCCTGAACCTCAACCGCGTCAGCCGGCCGCGCATTCTGGGCGTTATCCCGGAAGAGCTGGCTTCAAGATTTTCATTCGCCGGAGTCATCGGCAAACCCTCCTCACCGTGGGATTTTCTCAACCGCGAGACCGGCAGCGCTGAAATCATTCCGGCAATCGCCGATATGGCGGTAATCAACTGGAGTTTAGGCAAAAAAATTGGTGATATCATTGACTATGAAGGCGAAAACGGCAGGCACTGGAAACTGCTGCTGATTGGCGGACTCGAAAATTCGCTCTTTCAAGGCAGCGTCCTGATTTCCAGACAGAATTTTATGCAGATGTTTCCGGATATCTCCGGTTCAAAAATCATGCTGGCCGATGCCAGGCCCGGCGATTTAAAACCGCTGATTTCCAGTCTGGCGAAAGGCCTGACCGTCACCGGTCCGCAGATTGAAAATTCCGAACTGCGGCTGGCACGGTACAATGTAGTTCAGAACACCTATCTGACAATTTTTCTGGCGCTCGGCGGACTCGGCCTGATTATCGGCTCCGCCGGACTCGGCATCCTGCTGCTGCGCAATATGCTGGAACGGCTGCCGGAATTCGCCTGGATGCGGGCGGCCGGATTCTCCCGCCGCGACCTGATTACGATGCTGCTGGCCGAACATCTTTTCATCTTCATTTGCGGTGTATGCTGCGGCATAGCCGGCGCGGCGGCGGCCATTCTGCCGGCGCTGACTTCCCCCGCCGGTTCACCCCCCTGGTCAGGGCTGGCGATTTTCTTCACCTGCCTGCTATTAACCGCCGTAGCGGTGACCGTCCTGACCGCCCGTTACGCCTCCCGCCTGAATATCATCGCATCCCTGCGGAATGAGTAACGCAGTATTATTATTTTTTCACGAGATTGGGAATAAAGCGCGGCGCCAGCTGTAACGCGGCACGTTGCAGAGCGTCTTTGCCGGTAATGTTTTCGGCCATGCCGACACATACAGCAGTCTGGCGGTCTACTCCGAGAATATTACTATGTTTATCAACGGCTTTGACTTCCACTCTCGCCCGGACGCTGTTTAACGTGCCGTGGCTTGCCCCGAACTGGCTGAATGCTTCACCGGTGATTACAACATCGGCCTTTTCCGGATCATCAACCAGCTTGAAATTCAGTTTCTGGCAGATCAGCTTCAATTCGGTTTCCGCCGCCGGATCAATTACCGGACGGCCGATATGTTCTTCTTTAATTTTAATATAGAGCACCGGACGCGGCGCACTGCCGAGTTTCTCCGTCAGTTCCTTAACCACATCTCCGGTTGAGACGGTTTTCGGCATGATTTCACCGGCCTGTTTGGAAATGGCTTCAGCAATTTTCTGTCCAAGCTGCTGGGCCATCACATCTATTTCCTGGGTGCCGTTGACGCTTTGTCCAAGCACCCGGCTGGTTTCAGTCCCGATGATTTTAGCAATAATAAAAGTCTTGCTGCCGCTTTTGAACACGGAGCCGGTAATCAGAATTTTCGCGCCGCTGAGTTCGCCGACTTTAACCGCCTTCTGCTGGTCAACTATACCGGAGGCATTCAATTCAAGTTCCTGTAGAATTTTATTGATATCCTCGCGCTCCACCAGCCAGAGTTCCGGCTTCTCCGCCAGCGCGGCAAAGATAAGATCCGAAATCTGCGCGCCTTTGCCTTGTACTCCGGTACCCTTCTCATTAAAAGGCAAAACCGCGGTAGTACAGGGTTCCGCCGCAATTGCGACGCCAACTGCAATAATTAAAACGGCCAGAGTGATAAGCGCTTTTCTCATAACATCTCCTTTGATATTTTTACGTTTTCAGTATTAAGCAGCCATATTTTTAACAAATACCAAGCGGACGGATCAGTCTCCTGCATTTTTGCCAAATCCCACGTAGAGATAATGACGGCGCCGCTTCCGGTTTTAAAGATGCCGCAGGAAAAGCCGTCTGCCTGATTGGAACAGTTTAGTACAAAAGCTTCATCCCTGGCGGATGCGGTGAACGAACCGGCTGTTAGCGGAAGATCAAAATCTTTGTTAAAGCGTTTAATGCATCCGCTCTTGTCAAGCAAAATCTGATCAAACTGCCGGCTGCCGGCGGGAAAATGCCCTTTCAGCGGCGGCAGAAGAATGATTTTTTTACCTTGTCCAGCCAGCACGGTTAACGCTTTCGCAACTTCCTGGTTTTCATCGAAATCCATGCCGCAGATAATCAATGCCTGACCGTCAAACTCTTCGATACTGCTGATCTGTTTATACGGTATTTGCCGCGTTTTGAAAGCCGCCGTCAATGGCTCCTCGGCTTCGCCGGTTTTCAGAACATTAAGCTTCAGTGCGTCAATAGCGGCGGACGGGGTGAAAATTTCCGCGGAACGAAAAAATAATGGTACGGCTGGAGTCCCGGAAACATTCCGGCAAATGAACTCTGCTTTGACTGAAACGTCCGGATTCAGGCGTGGCGCGTTGAATTCGATTTCAAACGTTCCGTCCGGATTGACCAGGGCATTGCCTGCGCAGAGTTGAGCCCCCATACTGTTTATGGTCCAGGCAATGGCGGACTGTCTGGTAAAATTTGATGGAAATGCAATTTTCAGCCGGCATTTTTCTCCGGCGTAAAAATTCTGCTGCGAAAGTGTTATTTCACCGGCCGCAGACAAAAATGGCAGCATCCAAACCGTCGTTAAAATTGCCGGAATTGACCAGATAAATTTGATTAAGCGCATATTTCTCCTGAAAACATGAATTTAAGTAAAATATTGCTTTAAAAATATAAAAATCAAATTACATTAGAGGATTTCAAGGGAAGAATTGCAGAATTCTTTGGTTGCGATCATGTCAAAAATTATTCTTGCGTTAGTTGTATATTATATTATGAGCTCAGTACCAGTATGAAAAAGTGCCCGTTTTGTTCAAAATATCTGATGCACCAGCGGGCTGTAATTTGCATTCACTGCGGGCGCAACGTCGTTACCGGCGAAGCGATTCCCGTTGCAGCTCAATCTAAAAAACCTTCAGCCGTTCCGCCGCCCAAAATATCTCCGGGGACCCAGCCGCCCAAGATATCTTCAGGCGCTCCTGCATCTGAAAAACCGCCGCGCGGTACCGGGCGGAAAGTGTTCTATATGCTCAAGCTTACCGGCGCAATCGCCCTGGTAATATTTGCCGGCGCATGCCTGTTCGACGCCTATAGGAATTATAAAGCGCAGGAAGCGGAAAATGCAGTTCCTGACACGACAAACAGTACTGCTAATGCTTCTAACGGATTTAGTACAGCTCCGCAAAAGGCG
The DNA here is from genome assembly GCA_903840185.1 of uncultured Lentisphaeria bacterium. Taxonomy (GTDB): domain Bacteria; phylum Verrucomicrobiota; class Lentisphaeria; order Victivallales; family Victivallaceae; genus CAIPAT01. The sequence goes on from CAIMFA010000567.1 coordinate 8,550, forward strand.
GCTTTGGCGGGAAACGCGTCGGAGACAAAAGAGATAGTAGACGAAGCGGCGGCGGAAAAAAGCTTAAAGACGATTGATGAATGCAATGTTGATATATTGCCGCTTCAGGCGTCACGGACTGACAGCAGAGAAATAAAAACTTCGATATCCGGTTATATCAGGTTCAAACCCGAAAGGGAACAGCCGTTAAGAATAAAAATTTACCGTTCGGCGGCAAGTGACGGCCAATATTCACTTATCTACAATGAAATATTCAATGATTTCCATAAACCAGTAATCAAACCTCCTCAAAGTCCGATTGAATTAATTAAAGAGAACATTGCGCGAATGAAGGAATCTCAGAAACGTTCACAGAATCCAGCGCTGAAGCAGTCCATTGCGCTAATTGAGCGGAGGCTCAAGGAAATGGAACAGCAGGATGCACTGGTAAAGAAAAATGGACAAAAAATCAACATGGTAAGTACAACCATCGCCAATATCAGTACGATAGGCGCATCTTTGAGTTTTAATGTTCTTGACGGCGCGCCATTGGACTGTACCAGTAATAATGTTTTTTACAAGATTAAGCTCTGTTCTGATTCCGGGCTGCCGCTGATTGAATCTAACCCGATGAAGGTGCCGCTAGTTCCGCGGGTAGTAATGGCGGACGATCTGAAAACGTGGACATGGATGCCGTTTTTTCCGGGCAAAGATCCACTGGACGGGGCTTTGCAAAATGGACAGACCGCCACTCCAGTTTCAAATGTTTCAGTGACAGGACAGCTTGCCGGCGTATTGCCTAAAGCGAACCAGGCTAATCCTCCAATATATTTCAAACCAACTGCACCCCAGAGTAATTATTGGCGTTTCAACCGTTCCGGACAGGATCAGTTCAGCAGTTCGCCGGACGCTGTCGAAGTCAAACCGGTGTTCAAGGAAATCTGTTTATTTGAGATAAAAGGCCAGATCGAACTGAAATCGCTAAAAATTGATGGACGCAAAGTCAGTATGCAGACTGACGGCACCAATGTATATACTCGTATCAATGGCGGCGAAACCATGCTGTCAGGACGGAAAGTGCGGCTGAACTATCCGGGAGCACAAGTTGCTGAACTGGAGTTCGCCTATGGCGGTAAAACAGATACATTGCGTGTCCAGCTGCCGCCGGTGCCGACCGGATTGCGGGCGGTACTGCTGGATGACGGCTCGGTAAAACTGACCTGGGATGCTCTGGCGGACCGGATTGACCGCAAGCAGTTTGCGTCGCCGCCGGACATCAAACTGATCCGGGATCAGAATGTTATCCACACGTGCGATATCAATCAGACGGAATTTATCGACAAGCAGACTGAACCTGGCCGGATTCATACATATTCGATGGTATTGGATGACGCCGATGCAAAAGTTCAGGTCTGGACTAAAGAAAAAGGTTTGACCGAAAGCAAGATTCTATTGAAGGATTTAAAAAATCCCTACCCGGATAGTTCTAAATCCACGGTTTATATTTATCCGGAAAAACCAGCGGCGCGTCCGGTCAGGGTCAGCTTCTGGGAACCGGCTTTGTGCTACGAGCGCGCCGGCGGGCCGGGGATGCGGCTGTTTTCAGCAGCCGTTCGTAAACTTGGACAAAGTGATTTTGAGGTTTTGGATAGAATCAGCCGGAATAATGTGATCGAAGAAAAAGTTCTGACCATGTCGTATGAAAAAAGTATCATGATTCAATCGCTGCCCGCTGATTTCACGGTACTGGTCCGGGATTATTCAAGGCAGCAGGGTAACGGCGTGGAACTTTGGCTGATTCAGAATAAAACATTCGATTATAAGGAAGTAAAACGCCCGAACGACTGGCGGTCGCAGCCAACGCATGTGAACAATGATTTTCTTGCCTGGCGAATCGGTTCCATCAATGCGAATGAACTGAAAATACCGGAGAAGGCGGATGAAATTGCCGGGAAGCTGGAGGCGGAAATAAAACGTCTGGCGGCTTTCAAAAGCGCCGCATCGCCGAAAGATGCATCCGTTCCGGTAAAATTTGTCTTTAATGCGCTGAAGGCGGTCCGGCAGAAAACCATGGTTGTGGATGATAATGCCATCGGTGAATCCATTATGATCGGACTCAGTAACTTGATGCCCGGCTGTAATATTATGACCCGTGATAACTGGAAAACTATTTTCGGCGAACAGGATTTGATGCGTGAACAAGGTGAAAAACTGGAAAACGACATCAGCGGCACTGTGCTTATTTCCGGACGGGTATGGCAGGAAAATGACAAGAAACAATATGCCTTCACACTGACCGATATCAGAAGCGGAATTTGCGCCGGCGCCGTCCTGTGTTCAGGAACCGTTGAAGAAGTAACCGCAAAACTGGCGGAAGCCTGCAAAAAAATCAAACTCGTCACTCCAGCCGGCAGCGAGGCAAACGAGCAGACCAAAGCAGAACTTCAACGTGAACGCTGGACGATTTTTGACTGCTTCATGAAGCGTTTCGGCTTGAGCAACACCGAGAATACGTATAAATCATTGACCAGCCGGCAGGAAATGAACATCCCGGAGTTTGCGGAAAAGCAATGGCAGCTCGGCAACCGGGAGAATGCCGTCAAAATCCTGGAAAAAACGCTGAAAACCAGCAAATCGTTCTGGCGGCAATTAAACGGTTATTATTGTAAAATGGGGAATTACACCCGCGCCCTGCAGATTGTCGAAGCGGTGATGCAGCAGCAAGCTTCCAGTGCGTTGATTCCGGAATACTACCGGCTGCGCGCCATGGTCGCCAGAAACGCTCCGCCGGAAATTTCCACCACCCCTTCTCCAGATAAAGCCGGGAGGAAAGCAGGCGCGGATGGGGTCGCGGCCGGAAATGAGGTTGTACTCGGGATCACCGACAACGCCGGTTTTCATAAAACCAGGGAAAACAGCTTTGTGAATGAAGATCTTGATGAAGAGTATGCGGAACGCCAGACCCCGGTCGGGCAGGAATGGAACCCGGCGGGCGAATGCCGGACATGGGTCAAATATTTGAAATTCGGAGCCTTGAAATACTCCGAATATTTAAACCGGGACGAGGTTCAGAAAAATGGAATATGGGCTACGGCGTTCGAGGACAGAAACATCACGGCGGATAAGCATGAAGCCGTATATGTTTCGCTGGCGCTGTGGGAGTCGGAGCCGCTTTTCGGGAACAATGATTCAATCGCCTTGACCCGTTCATTAAATCTGGCGGAAAGTACCGGACGCACTATGGAAATCATGCATGATGACTGCTCGTATAAATTTGACAAAACAAAAACTTCACTCATCAGAAGTTATCTGGAAATCGCAAAAAATCCGGACATGAAATTTGTTCCTGTCGAGAAAAAATTCGTCCCGTATAATCCAGATGCAGAAAAGCGTTCCGGTTATGGAAGTGGCAGGTATGATGAAGACGGGCGTCTGCAAAACAGACAGTATGCGGAATGTGACAGCGGACGCAAATATATGGAACTTAGATTGACGCGAATTATTAAAGAACGGCAGGAAAAATATGGGAAAATCAAACTGGCGGATATGGTCTGTATCGCCATTATGGCAAAGCTTGGCAACTCCGCCGCGGAAGATTTACTGAGTGAAATAGATACAATAGAGTTGCCGCCGTCATTTGAAAATCTTCATGATTTACAGACCAGATATGAATCGTATGATTTATTGGCGTTTAAAGTCTATCGCGGCGACCGCACCGCCTGCGAACTGGCGCTGAAAAGCCTGCGCTCAGGCAGATGCTGTCTGGGATACCGGGACGCCATGGCGGATATTTATTACCTGATGGCGAAAGCCGGAAGAAAAGAGATCATCACCGCCATGCTGTCGGATAGCGAATGCAAAGATAAAGAGAGTATTGCCGCTATCCGCTGGGGAGATCCTAAAATGTTGAAATCGCTGCTGCTTGAGCATCCGGAACTGTTCGAACTGGATCTCTATTTTTATCTGATTGACGGGCTTAATGATCCGGTTTTTCGCGATGATCTGCTCAATCATCAAGCTATTTTGCAAAATGTCTCAGATGAGTACCGGATAAAGTCTGTACTTTGGCTGGGCAAACCGCTGCCTGAACTTTACCGCGAACAAACTCTAAATTACAAAAGGGGAGAATGAAATGTTTCACCCGGTTAAAAATATCATTGCCGTGCTGCTGCTGATACTCTCCTGCGCGGCGTTTACCCAGGACTTCGCCCTGAGGCTATATATAGACAAAAACGGCAAGCCCGATCCCGGCGGCAGACTGTTCGGACAATATTTTTCCCGTTATCCAGTATCCGGCGAGACTGTGATCAATATTGGCGGAAGCAGAAATCTTTATCACTGTGAATGGAACTGTGAGAACATCCGCAAATATCATCTTGACGCAATCAACTGGGAAATTGAAAAAGCCATGCGCGGTGAAGTATTTAAGCTTTTTCAAGTCAACGGACCGGCGTCCTGTAACTCAAGTTCAAGTATGATGATTGATTTCCTGCAAATTTTCCCTGACGGCAGCGAATGCATCGCTCCGGTTTTTTATTTGTGGCAACAGGTCGCCGGGAAAAACTTTTCCATGCAATATAATTATCCGGAGATTCTCGCAAAACTGGGGAATGCCGGAAAAAAGTATGCCAAAGCCCTTGAAGAAAATAACTCGCAGCAGCGCTTCAAAATCTCCACTACGGTTTCGAATAAAGATCTTTTCAGCCGTTACACTAATCAGCCATTTGAAACTCTGGCCGAATATATCCGCAACCGCAATGACTCGGATTCGACAGTCAGGCCAGGTCGCATGGATTATGAACAAGTTAATATTATCCAGATGCTGGATCAGAAATCGCCGCCGGAGATTGTGAAATATCTGCTGGGCAATAATATAATTAATTCCAAAAATTTAAACTGGCTCGTCTTCTTTCTGAAAATGTGTTCGGAATGGCCACCAGAAGCGACTGAGTTCCTGAAAAAACAGTATGCCGCCCCGGCGAAAAATATCATGTCGGTTCAAGATAACATCATTATGGCATCGGTAAGAAATCCGGAAATGATCAGCTGGTTAAAACCTTACATGGCGGAGTTTGCCGGGGCCAGGAAAAAAAAGGTGATAAAGAATTTTCGTGGAAGTGAAGAGGAGTACGCCGAGGCCAGAAAAAAAGAATTCTCCGGAATATCCACCAGGCTGGGTGCGGCTTATATGCTGATCGCCGGGGAGTCCGATCCTGTAAAAGTTGTTAATAATTACGTCTCAGATCCAACTGACTTGGTTTATGAATATGCCTATGCAACCGGCAAGTATAATGAAGCATGCGGCCTGATTGAAAAAATTGACCAGTCCGTTGGATATCGCCACTTGATGACGGGAGAAAACATCAAGAAGGACTATGCCATGCTTTACGACAAAAGCGATCTTACCAAAGAAAACCGGATAAAGCTATTAAAGCAATTGCTCGGTGTTTCTATTGTGCAATTTAGATTCTACGACTATGATGTCGTTTATAACCTTGGAATGCAAGATCCTTCAGCTCGTGAATTCCTGCAGAGAACGATGCCGCTGCATCCGGATAATCTTCCGGCGCTGCTGGCGCTGACCAAAGACAAAGAATTTGCGGCAAATGCCTGGCTGGCAATTAAAATGTTTCCAGTCGAAGAGATGCCGCCGGATGTTGCCGAACAGTGCTTTGTCCGCTGCAAACAGGAACTGAACGCTTCAGACACATATACCCGCAAGGCGGCCGTCCGGAGCCTGCGGCTTTTCACCGCAGATGCGCAACGTCCTCAAACTGTAAAATTGCTGCTTAATTTATTGCTATCCAGCGATCCGTCCATGGTTTTTGCGGCAAACGACTCCCTGACCGCGATGGGGCCTGCCTGCCTGCCGGAACTGATGGAGGCAATTGGCGGAAACGAACCATATTTTGCGGTACGGGCCTGTGAACTTATCGGCGGCATGGGGCTTTACGGGCAAAAAGCCGCCCCGGGACTGCTGAAACTGCTTAATGTCACTCAGGACTGGATGCTTAAAACCATGATTATCAAAGCGCTGGCGCTGATTAAAGGCACTGAAGCAATCCCGGAAATAGAAAAATATGTTTCTGCCGGACAGCCGATGCTGGCGGCAACCGCAGCACAGGCGTTAGTGCTGCTGAAACCAATCCCAAAGGAGATATTAAATGATCCGTCAGATTTTGTCCGTAACTATAATAAACCGGCTGTTCATTAGTCTGCTGGCCGGCTGCCTCTGTCTGGCCGCCGCCGCAGGCGAGTCTAAAAGCGTCGCCATTTTGAATTTTTACGACCGCCAGGATCAGGTCCATAACGACGGCGAAATACTGGGAATGCTGATTTTCGCCAAACTTGCGGAACACGACAGTGTGCGGATGATCGAGCGCAAAAGCATAGATAAAATCATGGCCGAACGAAAATTGACCGCAACCGGCATGACTTCCGGGAAACAATCACTGCAACTGGGCGCCATGCTGGGGGCTGATTATATTCTGCTCGGGAGAATTTACAGTATGGACGGCAGCGTTTATTTCAGCGCGAAACTGATCAACTGCCGGAATGCCGCAGTCAGCGGAATTGTCGCCTCTTATTCCAATTAAAAATCAAATCGCCTGTTTACTTTTAGTTTGCGCTGTGCTATCTTGTCCTATAGTCATTCAACAAATAGACAAGGAGGCAGGCAAATGGAACGGCGAGGCAGGCGTGCAGTTTTTGAGAAAGGAACTGTC
>CAIMFA010000568.1 GCA_903840185.1 uncultured Lentisphaeria bacterium
AAGGCCTCGAAGAGTGCGAATCCAAACTCGAAAGATCGCAACTGCTTTGCGACTAGAATTTTGCGGCCGTCTTTTTCCGTTCCTCCTTCATGCGATGCTGGCATCGCCTGTCAGTCGGAGCGAAAAAATCCAATCCACAATCCTGCTCGTTTATTCTTAAATTTTCAGCCGCGCAGAGTATAATATGCCATATCCGTATAATAGTGTATTTTTTACGAAATTTAGTATAATTTATTTATAAATAATAGGATATAATAATATTACAGCTAATTATATTGAAAGGATAAATCTATGGAATTGAATATCGAAAAACATCAGCCGCGCTGGACTGAAGTTAAAGAACGTTTCGAAGCATGGTGGAACCGTTCAAGCTGCGGGCGTCCGCTGATGCATGTTGTTGCCAGGCGGGACGAGCCTTGCGGGCCGGTGACGGAACTGCCGCCGCCGCAGAGCAGTGAGCAGCATCACCTTGATCCGGATTATAATGTCGCCAGATACCGTAATTCCATAAATAGTAATTACTTCATGGCGGAAGCCTTTCCGAACACCAATGTGAATATCGGACCGGGTTCGCTGGCGGTGTACCTGGGGGCAGAGCCGGATTTTCAGCCTGACACTATCTGGTTCAAGCCATGCGTTGACGACTGGACGTCGCTGGAACTGAAATTTGACGCGGATAATTACTGGTTCAAACGGCATCTGCAGATACTGCGGCGGCAGCGGGAGCTGTCCAATGGTGAATTTCTGGTCGGTATTCCCGATCTGCTCGAAGGGGTGGATATTCTTGCCGCGATGCGTGACCCGATGCCGTTCTGCTACGATCTGGTTGATTATCCGGAACGGATTAAAAAGCATCTGAATGTGCTCAACGAACTTTATCACCAGTATTACGACGCATTTTATGAAATATCCAAAGACGATGTGCCGGGAAATTGTTTCACCTGTTTTGCGATCTGGGGAAAAGGCAAAACCATCAAACTGCAATGCGATTTCGCCGCGCTGATGAATCCCGAACAGTTCCGTGAATTTGTGGTGCCTTATCTGCGCGACCAGGCCCGGCATTACGACCGGCGGTTGTATCATTTTGACGGTCCCGGCGCGTTGCAGCATCTTGACGCCGTTCTGGCGATTCCAGAGATTGACGCCATGCAATGGGTGCCGGGCGCCGGGAATACGCCTTCAGGAGCCGAGAAATGGTTCTGGATTTATGACAAAGTTAAGGATAGCGGCAAGTCGTTATGGATCAATTTATATGGCTCCAATGACTATCGTGAAACGGTTGCCGTCGCAGATAAACTGGTAAAACGTTACGGCAATAACGGCTTGTATCTGCTGTTTCCAGGAATGTCGAAACCTGAAGCTGACGCGCTGATGCATCACGCCGAACACGACTGGAAATAGGCTGAACCCGCAGTTTTCTTGCTTTTTGCTTTTGATGGCGTATACTAGAGTAGAAAATTACTGTAGCGACGTACCGTTATAAAATGCAGAAAGGGGAAATTGTGATGAATTCAAAGCAGACTTTCACCGCATTGCCGCCATTTACCATTGATTCGCAAAAGGCGGAAAAGATGGCAATGGATGAAGTATATTCCTCCGTCAAGAGTTCATCCGGCGGCCTGACTGCTCAGGAGGCTTCTTCCAGGTTGCAGTCCTGCGGAGCCAATGCTATTGTTGAAGAAAAGAAAAGCCCGTTAAAGACGCTGTTTAAATTTTTCTGGGGCCCGATTCCGTGGATGATCGAATCCGCCGCCGTGCTTTCCCTGATCGCTGAAGACTCCAGAGACTTTGCTATCATCATGTTCATGCTGATCTTCAATGCGATGCTCGGTTTCTGGGAGGAACGCAAGGCCGGCAATGCCCTGGACGCCCTGAAAAAAGGTCTGGCATTGAAAGCCCGGGCGCTGCGCGACGGCAAATGGAGTGAAATCGAGGCGTCGCTGCTGGTTCCCGGGGATGTGGTGCGCATCCGCCTGGGGGACGTTATTCCCGCTGACGGCAAACTTATTGAAGGCGAATATCTGAGTGTCGATCAGTCCGCCCTGACCGGTGAATCTCTGCCGGTAAGCAAGAAAGCCGGAGATATAGTCTATTCCAGTTCTGTCGCCAAGCAGGGTGAAATGCTTGCTGTAATCACCGCCACCGGCAGCAATACATTCTTCGGGCGCACCGCCCAGCTGGTCGCCGGGGCTGGTAATGTTTCCCACTTCCAGCAGGCGGTAATGCGGGTCGGCAACTTTCTGATTGTCATTGCGCTGGTGCTATGCCTGATCCTCAGCGTGGTCGTGCTCTACCGTGACCATGTCGCCACCGGGACTATTGATATCGTGGAAATTCTGCGTCTGGTGAAATTTGTGCTGCTGCTGGCGATTGCGTCCATTCCGATCGCCATGCCGGCGGTGTTGTCGGTAACGATGGCGCTCGGAGCGCTGGCGATGTCCAGAAAGCAGGCCATCGTCTCCCGGCTTCAATGTATTGAAGAAATGGCCGGGGTGGATATTCTCTGTTCCGACAAAACCGGGACTCTGACCAAGAACCAGCTGACCCTGGATAACCCGGTGCTGTTTGAGTCTGCTGCGGCTGAGGATTGCATTCTCGGCGGCGCTCTTGCCAGCAAAGAGGAGGATAATGACGCGATTGATCTGGCGGTCATCGGCGGACTTGCGGATAAATCAGTGCTGAAAAATTATACTCAGGTTAAATTTGTGCCGTTCGATCCGGTATCAAAACGTACCGAGGCGACGGTTAAAATGCCGGACGGCTCCATGGCGCGTTTTACCAAAGGCGCGCCACAGGTCATTATCAGTATGAGTGATATGAATGACGAGCAGAAAAGCAAAGCTGACGGTGTGGTCAATGAACTTGCTTCGCGCGGCTATCGCGCCCTCGGTGTCGCCAAATCTGCTGATGACGGTAAAACCTGGAAATTTTCAGGCATAATCCCGATGTTCGACCCGCCGCGCGACGATTCGGCGGAGACTATCCGTCAGGCCCGCGAACACGGTCTGGCAGTAAAAATGGTTACCGGCGATGACATTGCCATTGCTTCGGAGATTTCCGGCAAACTCGGCATGGGAACCCGCATTCAGTCCGCTACTGCCTTGTTTGAAGGCAATTCGCCAGATAATCTGCCGCCGGAAGCATGTGAATGCATCGAGAAAGCCGACGGTTTCGGCAGGGTGTTCCCTGAGCATAAATACGGCATTGTCAAAGCGCTTCAATCACGCGGACACATTGTCGCGATGACCGGCGACGGCGTCAATGACGCTCCGGCGCTGAAACAGTCCGATGTCGGCATTGCGGTTTCCGGCGCCACCGATGCCGCCAGAGCCGCCGCCGCGCTGATCCTGACCGCTCCCGGATTGAGTGTCATCATTACCGCGATTGAGACTGCCCGCCAGATATTTGAGCGGATGTTGAGTTATACAATCTACCGGATCGCCATGACAATGGATTTGATGGTGTTTGTGGTGCTGGCGATGCTGGTATTCCCGCATGTGGACGGGGCGGGCGGTATGGTGGAGACATTCAAGCCGTTAACCGCCACGATGATTATTATCCTGGCGCTGCTGGATGATATTCCGATTATGACGATAGCTTACGACAATACCAGAATTGACCCGAAGCCGGTACACTGGCAGATGGGCAGGGTGCTGTCGATTTCGACTGTGCTTGGTATTCTGTCGGTAGTTGAAACTTTCGGCCTGCTGTTCATTGGCATGTATTACCTGAATGAAGAAGTGATGGGCGTGGTTATTGATCCGTCCCACCTGCAAACCATGGTCTTTCTGCAACTGGTGGTCGGCGGACATCTGCTGCTGTTTATCACAAGAACCTCCAACCGGTTCTTTGTAAAGCCGTTTCCGAGCGCGAAACTTTTCTGGGCGATTATCGGAACTCAGGTGTTTGCGGCGCTGATGTGCGGATTCGGCTGGGAGGTTCCGCAGCTGCCGTGGACGCTCATCGCGATTGTGTGGCTGTATAACGTAATATGGATGTTTGTGCTGGATATTGCCAAGGATATTACATACAAGCTGCTTGATTACAAAGCCGGATATCAGTCAAAGTTCCTGAAGGATACCTCCGAATCCCTTGTTCATCGGTAGAAAATAAAGAACCTGTCAACATGGTTCGGCTGACAGGTTCTAATTTTAAGTTCTAAAGTTCCAATGTTTTGAACTTATTCTGACTATACTGCTTTCAGCATGGTAAGCAGCATTTTGAATTTGGTTACGGCTTTTACCGCGTGCGGTATATTGGCCGGCATGATAATCAGATCACCGGCTCTCAGGAAGTGAGATTGTCCGTTGATTTTGATGTCAGCTTCGCCGTCTATCACTTGTACGATTGCATCGAACGGGGCGGAGTGTTCGCTTAACCCCTGGCCGTCGTCGAACGCGAAAACGGTTAAAGTGCCGCTGGCGTTTTCCACGATGGTCCGGCTGACAATGGCGTTTTCGCCGTATTCCGTGAGGTCGGCCAGTGTCATTTTTACCCCTTTTTCCGAATTGTCCTTGTTACATCCGCATTTCATAATCATTCTCCTTAGTTCAGTTTTGGTTTTATAATTTCAGGTACTGTATTTATTTTCCCCATTCTAACGTCCTTTGAAAAACCTCTTTAACCACAAAGACACAAAGACACAGAGAAAACTTTTTATAGATTCTACTTTTATCTTTCTACTTTTGTCTTTTATCTTTCGTTTCTTATTTGATAAAACTGCTGATACCGCAGTCAACCATTGACTTCTGCATTATCCCTTTATTGTTCCGTCTACACCGATTATAATTTCTTTGAATTCAATATCTTTACCGGAGGCCTCCAGCGCCAGTTGCGCCAGCCGGACGATGCCGCCGCAGCACGGCACTTCCATTCTGGCCGCGGTCAGGCTCTTAATATCATTCTCCCGGAGTATCTCCGTTAATTTTTCCAGATAATTGCCTGTGTCGTCGAGTTTCGGACAGGCAATGATGATTTTCCTGCCTTTCAGCAGCTTTTCCTGGAAGTCCGCATAAGCTACAGATACACAGTCGGCCGTCAGCAGCAGGTCAGCACCGTTCCAGTATGGCGCCTGGATTGGGACCAGGTGCAATTGAACCGGCCATTGTCTTAGTTGTGAGGGGGAAGGGGAGCAATGGCCGGAACTTTTGGCACTGCTGCCGGCAGCCTTTTCATTTATCGAAAACGCAGCCATTCCGGGACAGCCGTGATGCTGTGGTTTCGGAGCTGACTGCGGTTGCTGTTCCGCAAGATGTTTTTTGACTGCGGTTTCATCGAATTCCGCCGCGTCGCGTTCTTCAATCGTAATGGCTCCCTGCGGACATTCGCCGAGACATGCGCCCAGCCCGTCGCAGTAGGAATCTGTGATCAGTTCCGCTTTGCCGTCTATCAGCTTGATCGCACCTTCGGCACAGGCGCTGACGCACAGGCCGCAGCCATTGCATTTTTCCTTGTCAATTTTTACAATATTTCTTTTCATTGCAGTTATTTGCCTTTTATGAGGTTAGCGAGAGTTTTAGTTTCAAAAAACATTTTGACTTGTTCATTTATACTTTCTATGAAATTTCCCAGTAAACATTTTTTCCCGTCACAGGATTGATGATCGAATAAGCAGTTGCTGCATTTGAAAACACCG
>CAIMFA010000569.1 GCA_903840185.1 uncultured Lentisphaeria bacterium
ACAACTCTGATTTCCGGTTTATTCATCACTTTGTATTTGTTATTGTCAAGGGCTTTCAATAACGCCTGTTCCTGATCGCGGGAAAACGACAGCCGTCTGATGTTATGCGCCTGCTCTTCACGTTCTTTTCTGAACAGTGACTTCGTCGCAAACGGATTGGGGCCTTCGCGATATTCCTTAAGGACATCGAAAATCTTCCTAAGCCGTCTTATTTTGCGGTTATGAGTATCAACGCCGAGTTCCAGGGTGCGCATATGCTTGGCGAATTCATCCGCGTGTTCCTGGCTTACATCCATAATTTGAAGCGCAGCGTTACCGACAAAACCGACAAAGTCATTGAACGTGCCTTTATAAGCATCTTGTTCGCTGACAGTGGCAGGAACGGCCCGGTCAGGATGTTTGGAGTATTTATCCCAGGCGAGATTCAGCGGCAGCGATTTTCTGGCGGAAGTCAGGCCTCGGGCGTGTTGGACATGGGCTGAAATAACTTCCAGGGTTGTTCCGTTAACGACCGGCACCAGTTTTTTCGCTTCGAGGACTGCTTCGTCCTGATTCCTGGTCTTTAAACTTACTGCTTTGCGCCGGCCGTTGATCTGATAACGGAAGATATACACCCCGTTGGCGGTTTTCTTATATACGGTTCCGGTTTCCAGCTTGATTGATTTTCCTGCCATATCTTGTACCTCATGATTTAAAGTATCGGATACGACTGAATATAACCGCGATTGGGAGGGTTGCAAACCCGAAATGGTACCAATGCCACCTATTTTACCATTTTTTGAGCTTAAAATGGCGGAGAGGGAGGGATTCGAACCCTCGGTAGAGTTACCCCTACACAGCATTTCCAATGCTGCGCCTTCGACCACTCGACCACCTCTCCGCTTTGCGGAATTCAAAGGCAAAAATATAGTCTGAATTATGGAATAAGCAAGTTTGGAAGCGGAATATTTTTTACTTCTTTCGGGAATCAATAAAAATCAGCCGCGAATACAGCCTGCGTCAGCTCTTTTTCGGAGTTGCGTTTTCCTGGTTCATGTAGAGGTTGCGGTGACGGATAAAGTACCCCATTCCCGACATGATGGTCACAATGACGATGCTCCACAGGAAGACCGTCCATAGCGACGCCAGTTTAATCCCGAAAAACACATCGTGGCGCAGATCGAAAAGATTTATCCATGATGCGCCGGCCAGCGCCAGCATCAGCATCTGCAACGCGGTTTTAAGTTTGCCCCAGCGGTCGGCGGAAATTACTTCGCCTTTCTGGATAGCCAGCATCCGCAGGCCGGTGACCAGGAATTCACGGGTGATGACGATTACCGCGATCCAGGCCGGCATCAGATCGAATTCGACCATCATCAGCATCGCCGCCGTGACGAAGACCTTGTCCGCCAGCGGATCCATCAGTGCGCCGAAATCGGTCACCTGATTGTATTTTCTGGCAATATAGCCGTCAAGCAGGTCGGTGATCCCGGCAATGATCGCCAGAATATAGGCCACCACCCGGATGATATAAACCGCATTGGCGGAAATAAAGGAATTTTCGCTGATGTTGGCCAGCAGCAGGAATATGAATACAATCACAATTCTGCCGACAGTCAACGAATTTGGAACGTTCATAATCATAAATGAGTCTCTTCCGCGATCTCGCCTTCCAGTTCATACACATCGGCGCCGGTGATGGTGATACGGGAAAATTCCCCTGCATCGATGTCCCTGTCCACGGCGATTATCACTTCGTTATCTATTTCCGGCGCATCCATATAGGTCCGCCCGACAGCATAATCACCATTGACACTATCAACAATAACATCAAAAGTCTTTCCGGCAAGTGATTTATTGCGTTTTAATGAAATTTTAGCTTGCAGGTCCATAATCTTACCGGCGCGCTTTTCGGCGATTTCAGCAGATACCCGGTCTTCCATGTCCGCCGCCGGAGTGCCCGGTTCGGGATAGTAGCCGAAAACCCCGACACGGTGGAACTTCTGCTCCTTGACGAATTCCTCCAGTTCCTTGAATTCAGCATCCCCCTCGCCCGGCAGCCCGGTGATGAACGTAGTGCGGATGGCGATCCCGGGAATCTTCGCCCGCAGTTTATCCAGCAGAGTGCGGATTTGCGCGGACGTGACTTTCCGGCCCATGCGCCGGAGAATACCGTCGCTGATGTGCTGGAGCGGCATATCAATATACGGCAGCACATGCCTGGCGGCAGCAATGGCGTCAATCAGTTCGTCGGTAAAGTGCGCGGGGTGGGTGTAAAGCAGCCGGATCCAGTAGTCACCATCAAAGCTGTCCAGTTCGCGAATCAGTCCGACCAGCGTTTCGCCGGAACCTTTGCGGTCGTGTCCGAACGCGGTCACGTCCTGAGCGATCAAAATCAGCTCTTTAGTGTCGGCCGACAGCAGATCGGAGACTTCTTTTTTGATCGAAGCAATGGTGCGGCTGTGCAGACAGCCGCGGATTGACGGAATACTGCAATAGGCGCAGCAGTTGTCGCAGCCTTCGGCGATCTTTACATAGGCGATATGATTCAGCGTCAGCTTCAGGCGCGGAGTCTGCTCGTTGTAAATGTATTTCGGAACTTCTGTCCGCAGGAAATTAACTGCATCTTCGACCGGTTTTTCATACAGGCTGTTCAGCCGCGCGGCAACATTCGGAATCTGGTCTATGCCGGACCACAGGTCAACTTCAGGGAAGTCAGCTTTGAACGTTTCTTTCTTGTCCCACTGGATCAGGCAGCCGCAAACCAGAATCCGCCGTTTTTTGAGATTGGCTTTTTTCCAGTCCACCGCTTCGCTGATAACTTCCCTGGCCTCTTCGCGGGCGGGCGGAATGAACGCACAGGTGTTGATCATGAACACGTCGGCTTCATCAGGATCCATGGTGATGCCCCATCCGGAAACCAGCAGGCTTCCGGCCAGCACTTCTGTATCAACAAAATTCTTCGGGCAGCCGAGGCTTACGATATAAACGTTACGGCTGATTACAGGGGAACTCTTCTTGTTTTTTTTCATTAACTTTATTCCGGCATTGTCATATGGTTATAAATATAATTAATTGTTGTTTCATCAGGGGCGATTATCGCATGCCCTTTCAAGTACCAGCATCTACGGTCGTCCAAATCCAGGTTGAAACAGCCGTTGCGGATGTCCCGGGTAATGCGCAGACCTTTGCTGTTTATACCCGGATATCCGCCGCGTTCCATAATCGGAATCGCCCCGGCGACATCCCATATTTTAGCCCCGAGGACATACGCCAGCAGGCGTCCGGCAAAAAGGTTTTGAAACGATGCGACACAGCCGCTCCAGGCAAACAGTTGATTGGACAGATCAAATTTCCCGACTTTTGCCGCTCTCTGGGAAATGCTGATAATCCCGCTGTTATTAAACGGACGCTTTATAAACTGCATTTCCTGCAAATCGAAGTTATCCGGCAGGCCTTTGGCGCAATACACTTTTGGGCCGTCAGTGATGGTAAGCTCATTCGTCGCCGGCATGTACAGCAGACCTTCCTCAATAATCCCGTTACGCATATAGCCGATGGAAATGCCCCAGGCCGGAAGGTGGATCGAATAAGGCGCGGTGCCGTCAATCGGATCGACGATCCAGCAGGTCTCCCGCATCGCCGCCTCCTGATATTGGCGGCTCCTGATGGCGATCGTTTCCTCGCCGATCAGATAAACGCCTTCATCCGGACGGTCGAACTCTTTCGCCAGCAGCGCTTCTATCTCTTTGTCGGCCATGGTCACGACTGTATTGTCCGCTTTCACTTCACACGGCGGATTATCATAATATTTCATAGCAATCTGCCCGCACTGTTTAAGCAGCGGCAGCAGTTGTTGTATGTTCCAGTCTTTCATTATCAAACCTTAATAAATCAGTTATTCAACAGGGATATACAGGATGAACAGGATTATTATAATAATCCGCTATCTTCACCCGTCTCTCTAATTCAGCACTTTAGAACTTTAGAACTTTAGAACTTTAGAACTTCCCTGATCACTCTATATGTCTGGTCATAGCTGCCCGGCCTGGTGCTTTCTCTCGGTCCGGCGACATTCAAAATCCGGATCTTATTTGCCGTCAGCCATTTCCTGATTTTGCCGGCTGCTGCGGAATCCGCCGGATTGATCACCAGCAGCGGCTTTGCATACCGGTCCGCGAAACTTTTTGTCAAAGCGGTTCCGCCGGATAAAATCTTTTCCGCCAGAATCAGCGTACCGTCGCTGTCCATCACGTTTAAACCGGTCCGTTCCTGATAGAGCCGCGAAGCAGTTTCCTGCAAGGGATATTCCGGGGAGATTGCGCCGTCTTCCGCAAGCCGTCCCTTCGGACACCAGCCCCCGACAGGAATGCCGGACGCAACCGCCGCATCCAGCGCCGCCCGGTCAACTCCGGTCTGTCCTCCGGAAATGATTTTCATCAAATGCAGTTCTTTATTTTTCAACAGCGTTCCATCTTTTTACAAAATACCACGTTCTAATATAGCACTTTATGACGCAAAAACAAGGCAAAAATCCAATCTCAAAAGCTGGCCGGGCATGCAAAACCACAAGACATCCAACCACAGAGATAAAATGAATACATGACATATTAGAATCTAAAGTTTTCCTGTTTTTTTGAACCTATCTACCGAACCTGAGTCTGACATTCGACTATGATTCGCCATTTTTCTGCCGTTGAGATGGAATTACGAAAAAAAAGTCGATTTTCTTCGGACTGCCTGGGATGGGGCC
>CAIMFA010000570.1 GCA_903840185.1 uncultured Lentisphaeria bacterium
ACTGCATGTCCATCGCTAAAAAAGAAGGCGTTGACTGGCGCAGCTGGAAAGAAATGTTTGCATTGTCGGGGCGTTCCAATGTGGCGATGGCGCGAAAACTGATTGCCGCCATCAAGGCGGTTAAACCTGACGCTATTTTATTCTTCAACGGCTTTTCGCCAGTTGTTCAGCAGGAGATATCGGATTATCTCGATGTGGAATGCCTGCCTACTGGCGGCTGGGGTTACGACAATCTGGCGGTGTGCACCCGTTACCTGCGCAACTTCGGCAAACCGACCTTGCACATGACCGGCAGGTTCCATACCAGTTGGGGCGATTTCGGCGGCTTGCGCACTCCAGCCAGTCTGGAATATGACTGTTTTCATGCGCTGGCTAACGGTCTTCGCCCGAATATCGGCAGCCATTTCCACCCGCGCGGCGATATCAATGTTGCGGAATTCCAGTTGGCCCGGAAAGTGTATTCCACCGCACAGAAATACGAGGCGTGGTATGATGGAGCGAAGCCGCAGACGGACATCGCCATATTCTTCGAACCGCACTGGGAGCGGATGATGGCAAGTCCGGCAATTGACGGCGCGACTCGCATGCTGGCCGAACTGAAATGTCAATTCGACATTATCTCTGAATGGGAGAAGATATTTAATTACAAGCTGTTAGTGCTGCCGGATGAAACCGCCGTCAGCCCTGAAACGGCTGAATTGCTGCGCCGTTTTGCAAGCGGCGGCGGTAAGATCATCGCCAGCGGACGTGCCGGATTAAATGAACAGGGCACGGCGTTTGCCGTGTCGGAATGGGGCATCGAATATCTCGGCGAAGACCCGGCCGACCCGGTCTGTCTGCAACTTGATTATGACTTTTTCAAGGACTTACCACCCATGCCGCTGGCAACCTACTGTAAAGGTTTGCTGGTAAAGAATTCCACTGGTGCGGGAACTCTGGCGCGGGTGATCGATCCGTACTATAATCAGGGCTTTGACGGAAATTGTGTTTACGCCTATACGCCGCCGGACAAGGCGACGGCAAAACCCGCCATTATCCTGCATCAGGACGTCGCTTATTTCGCCTTCCCGGTTTTTACGGCTTACAATGAAAGCGCCTACCCGTATATGAAATACATTGTGCGGGAAGTATTGTCCAGACTCCTGCTGGAACCATTGCTGAAAACAGAGAATCTGCCGTCATTCGGACGGGCGACGGTAACGCGGCAGTCCGGCCAAACGATGGTTCATCTGCTGGCCTATGTACCGGAAATGCGCGGCAAGCATGTCGAAATGATCGAAGAGCCATGCACGGTAACGGATGCGAAAATCGCGCTCCGAGCTGACGGACCGCTTCCCGCCAAAGTCTATCTCGCGCCGGAAGGCAAAGCGTTGCCGTTCACGGTAAAAAATAATTACATCTGCGTGGATGTTCCGGTTTTCAAAGGTTATGCAGTGATAGTCTTTGAGAACTAATTAATTCGAAAAGGAAATGCATAGATTTACATGTGTGTTTAATAACTATTATGAAAGGAATATAATCAATGAACTCACATTTTCTTGTCCATAAGCCTCAGTGGGACGAGTCAAAGGCCCGGTTTACTGCCTGGTGGAATCGCACGAGTCTTGGCCGTCCCCTAATTCACGCGATCGTGCCGCGCCAGACCAGGCTAGCGCCGTTAGAATCCGCTCCAAAACGCGAGGACATGCCAGTTGATCGTGTTTATCTGGATGTAGAAGCCAATGTTTTGTGGTTCCGGAATATGCTGAACGGAACGCGGTTTCTTGGCGAAGCCCTGCCTTCCCTGGATCTTAATCTTGGGCCCGGTTCAATGGCCTTGTATTTGGGTTCTGAGCCTAACTTTCAACCGGACACAATATGGTTCTCGGATGTGGTTGAGGAGTGGGAGACACATCCGGCCTTGCATTATGATCCGAATAACAAATGGTGGATAATGCATCAGGCGATGATCAGGCGTGCTATCGAACTCGCCAGCTGCGATTTTTTGGTCTGTATTCCAGATCTGGTCGAAAGCATCGACATTCTGGCTGCTCTGCGGGGACCGCAGCCGTTCTGTTATGACTTGATCGACAAACCGGATGAAATCAAGCGCCGGCTCGCGCAGGTCGAGAATCTCTACTTCAAGTACTACGACCCGCTCTATGATCTTGCTAAGACGCCGGACGGTGGCATCGCATATACAGCCTTCGCTATCTGGGGTCCCGGCAAGACCGCCAAGGTTCAGTGTGATTTCTCGGCGTTGATGTCTCCTTCACAATTCAGCGAGTTCATGATCCCATCTCTAGAACGGCAATGCGCAGCCTTGGATTTCTCCCTGTATCACTTAGACGGAGTGGATGCAGTCAAGCATCTGGAAACCATATTGGCGGTCAAGGAACTGGATGCTCTTCAATGGACGCCGGGAGCTGGAAAACCAGACTGCGGGAGTGAATGCTGGTATCCGATTTACGATAAGGTCAAGAAGGCGGAGAAGTCGCTCTGGATTCATACAGCTCAACCATCCTTTGAAGCGCTGCTTGCCGCCGGTGACCGTCTGGTTAACCGCTACGGTCCCGACGGCTTGTACCTGATACTATGGTGGAACGGTGCGACTGAGGAACAGGGGTTGCGTTTGATGGAGCACGCAGAGAAACATTGGAGTCGGTAAGCCGTTCCACGCTGGAAATGCGCGGCAAGCAATATATTTCGTGGATGTTCCAGTTTGCAAAGGCTATGCGCTGATAGTCTTTGAGAACTAATTAATTCGAAAAGAAAATGCATGGATTGACATGTATGTCACCCACAAATAAATATAAAAGGGACGTCTAAAATGTCTACTGAACAATTTGCCCTGTCCAGAATAACGAATTCGATCATATTTTCGTACCACCAGGCCTATCATTTCCGTAATTTCGGTGCGGATTACGGCGAAAGATACCATATGGATCCTTTATATCGGATAGAACAGGATCGGAAAGTGTCAATCGGGTACTATCAGCGATTTGGTGAATTTGACATGGGGGATCAAGACCCTAAACCGTGCTTGGGCGTCAGTATTCAACCGCTGGATTTTATGAACGCCGCATTGGGCGGGAAAATGGAATATCGCATGGATGAAAGCGTATGGACTCCTGATAAACCCCTTTCAAATATCCAAAACATGTCGGATTTGGAGAAGTTAAACGATATCGACTGGGATAGTCATCGCCTGTTTCTCGACCTGTTTCGCCAGATCGATGAAATGAAACGTGTTTATCCTGATCTTCCGATCAGTCATGTGCAGGGAGTTTGGGCCGACGGCGACGGGGGGCAAAAAACGTTTTTCACCATGCACACGCCGTATACCACCGCATTTCGTCTCGTGGGCGAGGATATTCTGGTTACCATGATGCTGGA
>CAIMFA010000571.1 GCA_903840185.1 uncultured Lentisphaeria bacterium
CCCTGCGCGGTCTTCTGCGAAAACGATTCCTGGGCGCGCGAACTGCTCGAAGCGGCATTGACAGGCGGGTTCCGGGTTCCGGAGGAAATCGCGATCATGGGGGTGGATAACGAGGCGCTGATCTGCAACAGTTCCAGCATACCGATCTCAAGTATCGACAGCAGGCCCCGGAGAATCGGCTACGAAGGTGCCGCGCTGCTTGACCGGCTGATGAACGGCGAACCGTTTCCCGACGCACCGGTACTGGTACCGCCGGTGCCGCTGCCGGTCGTCCGCAAAAGCACCGATACCATGGCGACCGGGAATCCGACGGTGGCGCAGGCGGTGGAATTCATGCGGAAAAACCATACCGCCGATATCTCGGTGGCTGATATTGCCAGAACGGTATGCATTTCCGACTCAGGATTACGCAAACTGATGAACAGGAAAGTCGGAACTTCGCCGTGCCAGCTGCTGCAGGATATGCGGCTCGAAACCGCCTGCCGGCTGCTGCGTGAAACAGATTTGAAAATTGAAAGCGTTGCAGCTCAGTCCGGTTTCGGCGAAGCCCAGCGGCTGCACGAAATTTTCCGGAATGTTTTGAAAACCACCCCTTCGCGTTTTCGACTCGAATCCAAAGGTTAGCCTGGCCTTTATTCATTTTAAAACGGCATACACTGGAGCAACGGCTCTTATTCGACAGATACAAGCGCCCGGTTCCACACCCCTGCGCAATAATTACAGCGGTGACAATTTTTGTCGCACGCAGAGACCCGGTCGAACCAGTCATCCGGAATCAACGCATTGTCGAGAAATGACTGCGGATAAAGTGAACTGTAGTTCGGTTCGAAAATATCAAGCAGATTGCCTCGAAATTTTCCCCGGACATAAGCATCGATAATCCTGCGCGGATTTGGATTGCAGCGCGTCGCCAGTTTCACCTCAGAGAACCAGCGTTCGTAACGGTGAACATCCTCCGGCCGTATCCATGAGTTGCAAAGGAAGCGATGAGCGTTTTCCTCCTTTGAAAGGAAATCCCAGCATGGCACCGGAAATTTTCGCGGTTGCGAGGGCAGGCCTTTCACGCCGGCTTCATGCGCTACAAGGTTGTCATGAAATGTCTGCGCTGAACAATCCCGCAGACAGCCGCTGTTGGCGAGCAGATAAAGTTTTTTGCCATGTACGTCGCACCAGCGTTTCATGACTTCGATCTGCGCCGGATCGCGATTATATTCACGTTTCAGGTAGTAACCGTCAAAGCAGTAAGCCAGGTATTCCATGCCTGCCACAGAGCCGATACGCATGTTCACTGATGCCCGCGTCTCAAGTCCGCGGGCATGCGCCTTTACCGTCTCGGCGACGAACGGCGATGTCGTGGTAACAGCGGTAATGCGAAGGTGACCGTAAAGTCCGTCAAGCATTCTGCGGATACGATCGGCAAAAACGTCAGAAATAGCTTCATCACCGTAACATGCTGCATTCATAAGCAACGTCAATGGAACCCCCATCTCCGAAATAGCTTCGAGTTCATCGAGCATGGCGGCGGCGGATATCTGAAAGTCACTTGCAGTTGATTCACACACCGGGGAGCGACCGCTCGCCTGTCCCGGCAATGCGAAGTACACCTCGGAGATATTCTCGCGGTAATCCTCCACTATCGAGGCGAACGATTCCAAGTCATCATCTCTAAACTGGTATCCGACCGCAAAGCGCATGGTTGTTACTCCCAATATTCTTTAGCGCATTTCCCGGTATTATCACCCTCGCGCGACTTGATCCGCCACGGAGGAGTAGTACGGAACTTGTTTTCAAATTTGTTTTTGAGTACGCCTTTATCCTCAAGATGGATCATGCAGGCGCGAATACAGCCGCGAGCTCCCTCAACCACCGCCGAACTGTTGAAGCCGCTGTATCCCAGAACTTTGTCCAGCTCCGGATTGCCGGCGTATTTTCCTTCGAACTCTTCCGGTTTGGCATCAGAATGCATGAACGGATTATACTCCGGATTGCCGCCACGGTAGGCTATTGAACACTTGATATAATCAAATTTTCCCCATTCCACCCGGCGGCCGGCAATGGTTATCCCTTCGGTTTCAGTTGCCGAAATCGCATTGCCGGAACATTCCGAAACGCAGCGTTTACAGCGGTCGCAAATCTTGCCATCGAACAGCGGGTCTGGATCAAGCGGAGCATCGGTCAGGATAGCCACCAGGCGCTGTCTCGGTCCGAATTCCGGAGTCAGAAACATCTTGCTCCAGCCAAATTCACCCATGCCGGCGGCGAATGCCATTACACGGAAATCCACGAGAATATCGGGGTGCGGTTTTTCACCGTCAACAGACCGGCTGCGGTTCGCTTCGTCCTTCTGTGTCTTAAATAAAATCGATGACCCCAGATACATGTTGGGCACAGGCGCGGCCTCATAGCCGTTATCCTCTATGAAACAGCAGAGTTCCCGCATCACTATCGGCATATATACCGCATTCAAAGCACCGTATCCCATCCCGCTGTAGGCGGCAAAATAAGTGCCCTCTTCAATACCCCGGAAATAACCGCGCGGAATTCTGAATCCAAGCACGATTGCTGACTTTGCTGCCGGGAAAATATACCTTGGATCCTGCTGCTTCGGCGCCCCTTCAAAACGATCCATCGATGCGATTCCGCATAAATCGGCGCCAAGAGATTTGGCCATCGTCTTTACATCATTAGCATTCATTTATCAATCCCTCCATGGGTTAGTTATGGTCCGGACACAGTGCCAGCAATTCCTTCCGTGCATCCACCAGAATTTTCGCAGCCTCTGACGGCGGAAGGCACAGCGTCTGGCTGTGGATTACAAGCGCTGACGGCAGACTATCGACTTCAAATTCAATGGCGGCGGCAAAACGGTTTGTATGGATGTTTTCAACATACAGAATACCATGCTTATCAAGACTTCCGGCAATCATTTTCGACTCTTTTGCCGTTAATGTACGACGACCACTTCGAATGTCGTCTGATTTTTCCAGTTCCTGGCGATAAAGCAGGAGCAGGCCGAGAGCAGACTCTTTGATCGGGAAATCCGACCGGTCAACAAGTACCGGGGCGGCGGCAGGATCGTAAAGGACTCGGGCAAAATAGACAATCCGGTCTTCCCACAGCGTCCCCGCAGCCGCTCCGCAGCCGGTATTTGTACGCAAATCCGAGCAGACTTTGACTGATGCCGGAACAATCGGGAACGACTCCATCGCAATCCCGGCAAGATGCAGTACCCCGTATCCGACCGCGAAACTTTGGAACGTCGGCTTTCTCACCAGTCCGGCTGTACGCAGAGACTTCAGCAGCCGCGAGGCAGAACTCTGGTGAATACCCAGTTCCGCCGCAATCGTCATGGAGTTCATCGCTCCACGCGCCGCCAGCAGCCTGAGTACATCAAGTCCGCGTTCTAAAGATTGAATACCGTCTGTTGTTTTTGTCATAGTATGCATATTATACATTGTTTTAAAGATTATGTCAACAGCCTGTAATAAAATATTTCTTATTAATGTTCAGATTTATCCGGCGGTTCAGCGTTCAACCCGCACGAGATACCACGGGGCCGGAATACAATCCTTCATGCGAAAAAGGAATCCCTCGCCGGTCTCCGCCAGCTTGATACCGTCACCGGGTTGTCCATTGCCGTCGAGCGGGTATATCGTCACGCTCCGGGCAGCGCTGAGACCGCGCAGAATCACGCTGCCTTCAACCGGCTCGATACGCACTGGCGCATGGCCCCAGTCGACGGGTTTAGTCCGGGAATCATCCGCCCAGGTTTGACCGGTGTTGGCGACGCGTGCACAAACAGCCAGCAGAAGTTGCGCAGTCAGTGCGACAGGAAGATCATCAGCACTGGCCAGCTGCAGCGCCGCAAATTGAGTTGCGAGCCTGAATATGCAATTGCTGGTGGCGCTTTCTCCGGCACGGCCGATGATGACCTGGTGTCGCGGCGTGTCAATCAGCACCCTGCCGTTGTCCGGAGACGTCTGCCATACCAGTTCGCCCGTATCGCTGATAATATCATTTTGCGAAACTATAACTTCGCCTTCAGGCGGCGAAATCCTGGAACCGTCTAGTTCCGCAATGCGGACACGATGTGTCAGAGCAGTACGTCCCGGCAGGTACGGCAGCCAGTACGGATGCTCTCTGTCGCCTGCCTGCCGTATGCTTTCCAGCAGCCATGACAGCGTCATTTCACGCTTGACAGTCTGATGAGCGCATTGAGCATCGCCCCGCAGAAACATTAATGCCCCGAGTGCGGTCTGTGTCATTTTGACCGGATTATTAGCCATGTCGAACCAGGTGCGCTGTTTCTGTTCACTCCATGACTCCGCTTTAGAATATGATCCTTTCCAGGTCAGATATTCATAGAAAAATATGCCGTCCCAGTCCTGCAGCCGCGCATACGCCGCCACAACTGGAATGAATTCAGCGGCATAGTCATTGGGACATGGTTCGTTAATTTCGGTGCAAATATGGGGATATCCCTCGACTGCGCCGCGGGAAAGATGGGCAATGACGCTCCGGTCCGGCTCATCAACCATGGGAGTGTTCTTAACGGTGCCGTTGTCCGGATGCTGCCAGTAAAAATGACTGTCGGTAATATCCAGCAGGGTATTTGCCGCCACCACCGGCAGGGAACTCCAGCCGTAATTGTGATCAGAATTGCCGAGAATAAGTTGCGGCACACCAAGCTCATCGCGAAGATAAGACCGCATCTCGTGGAAAAATGCCCGCTCGATATCTGCATAGAACGATGCTTCATCTTGAAACCGTTTCGAGTTTGCCACGGCGAAGTCTTCAGGATTAAGGCGGCAAACTGTGCCGCGGACTGGATTTTCATCCGGTTTTGCATCGCCTGCCCATGCCTCCAGCATCGCTTCGAGTCCTGAATATTTATTCACCAGCCAGTCATTCCAACGTCTGTTCAGATCTCCGGTATAAGCCGCGTGAACAGCACCCCAGTTACTTTTCATTCCGGTAAAGCCGTCCTTAAGATCACCATTGCGCCACCGCTCGGTCAGGCTGTTCTCGTTGGTAATCTCTATCAGCGCGACTGCCGGCTCGTCAGCGTAGCGCAGGTTCGTAAAAGGATTGCGGTGATGAAGCAGCTCGCGGGCGTATTCCTTCTGGAGCAGTATCAGTTGCGGATCAAAGTAAATCTCCGGTTTTCCCCAGCCGACCGATTCCGCCTGCTTAACCCCGTCGGCCGTGGAAAATGTGCGCGCCACATGCAGATTTAAATCAACATATATGCCCTGCTCTTTCAGGCATGCTATCATCCAGTCCAGCCGTTCAAGCCCTTCAGGGTCAAGCGAACGGCTGCATTCAGTATCCCGCATGAGAATACCTTCCGGCCAGTGCAGGTCAATGGCATGCATCCGTACACAGTTAATGCCGAACTTCGCCATCCGCCGGGCGATTACCGGCGCAAGATGTTTTGGCGGCAACGGCCCGGAATTGCACAAATGCTGCCCCCATATCCGGAACCGGCGTCCGTCGGCAAAAGCCAGATGCCCGTCAATCACTTTGACAAATCCGTACCGGCCTGCGGGACGGTGCAGCAGATGTGATACATCCGCCGGCCCGGATGTGTTGTCATTCCAGGCAAGATTGTATGCCGGCCAAGTGTTCGTATCGGGCATGGGGCGGTGAAGACTCTCTTTCATGGCAGATCCTTTCTTTCACGGTGCTATACTGTATTTTTAATGATTTTATCCTGTTGTTTTCGACAATATTCCTTTTCTTTCGCAATCATCAGGCTGTCTCCACGGTCAGAACATCAGTTCTGCCCTTATTGGCGGCGGTAAAAGAGATCCATCGTCCGTCAGGAGAAGCCAGCGGGTGCGGATGTGAATACTGGCCTGGAATGCTTCCCCATTCCGTTCCATGGCGACAGATCGGTTCCAGTTTTGGCAACTCACTCTCAGGATCGTCGTAATAAAGCCATTGCAGCAGATCTTTAGAAAAGAATCCATCGATGATCATTGCCGGCTTCACGGGATCAGGGCTGTTATGGCCGTAAAAATTCACCTGCGGAAATACCCGTTCATACAATTTGTGTCCATGCAAATCGGCAACACCGAAATACTCTCCGCCAGCGGCGGCAGGTCCGTGATAAATCATGCCGGTTCCATCCCAAAGCCATGCCTGGTGAATCTGCCTCGGCCCCGGATACGATGTCAGCAGCGGACGTATTGACTTTTCTTTGATATTCAGAAGCCAGATGCGGGGAGTTTTACCATCGCATCCGCACCAGTAACGCGGCGGCAGATCGAGATCAAAGTAAAGCAGATTCGGGTCGGCCGGACAATAGGCACAATGTGCCGAACCTGCCGGAACCGGGTGTTGATAAATAATTTCGTGCCGTCCGGGCTCCGTCAGCGGAATTTGAATCAATTGCAGATGATGCATATAATCAATATAATTTTTTTCAGGATGCAGCGTCCATTTACCGGAACGCATTTCCGGATGCGAAGAACTCAAGGTAATCGCCACCGAATGTTCATCCGGAGAAACGCAGGGTGCGCCGAAAATCCATTCATCGCCGCAATCATCCAGCAGGGTGCGTACAGCGCCTGTGTGAATATCCGCGCACAGCATTTTTCTTTCGACGGTAAAAACCGCCTGTCCAGACCTTGGAGCGACACAGACGCGATTTCCGCAGATACCGCGACCATCAACTTCCGGAATCGTCATGCTCATTCCGCGGTGGATATAGTTGCGGTCTTCAACGCCGACGGTTTTCCAAACCAGCTGCAGTTCACCGGTTTCCACCTCCGCACGGATGATCCATGTCTCTCTACCGCGCACAGAGACAAACACTAGAAAACGGCTATCCGCGGTGAACCCGGAGTTTGTGTGATATGTCGGGGTCTGGTTAATCAAGCCCTCTGTTGAAAGCTGCCGCATGCTCCGTCCGGTAACCGGATCGGAAAAGCATTTTGATTCATTCCATTTATCGCCGATTTCCATTTATTCATTACCTTGGAATATAGAACTTAAATCAGTCAATTTTTTAAAAATTAAACACCCTGAACATGGCCATGATTACAATCTTAACTTTATTTTTCTGTCTTCAGATTTTCCAGCAAACTATTCAACATTATATTATTTCTTGAATTTTTGTATCTGGCAACCAGATTCTCTAAATTCATTTGAGACCGAAATTTCAAACGGCTGACCTCTTGTTGAGAAAGTGCTTTATACTTCATGCCCAGCGCTGCGGAGCTCCGCATCGTTTCGATATTCAGCATATTGCGCTTTCCGTTTTCAATCATTTCAGTGATTTCATCATGCATATCCGGAATTCTGCTGATAAAATCCCTCCAGAAATATTCCTGCGGGTCAGGCGTTTTATTGATGATAGATGCTTCAATCGTTTCATATATTTTTTTATAACTTTTAGTGCCGAAACCAAAATAGAAACCTGCATTCGCTCTTCTCGATCCCGGCAACGGCTGCATTTTTGCCATAATGCCGGTATATTTCACTTTTTTGACGGCCGCTATCCATTTACAGTGATCAACCATAGTCATCTGATTGATTTTCCAGGAAGTGATAAACTGCAGGAATTCTAACGCCAGACCAAAGTTCTTTGATGCTTTGGGAATGCCGAACATGGCGCCAACTGCGCCCTGTTCATATGGCCGGCCGGAAAAAAACTTTGAATATTTATGGTCTGGTCCGATAACCGGAACATCAATAATCTCCACTTCAAACGGAGAATTATTAATCATCGAAAACGCATTCCAGGTTCCTTCCGGGAAGAACCCGACGTTACCGGTAAAAAACAGAAATTTTGTCTGTTCAAGATCAGTGGACGGGAATCCGTCACAGAAATACTTGCCGATTTCGGCGATGACACTAACCGCAGCCAGCTGCCGTTCTCTGGAAATTTTTCCATCCTCCAGCCCTTTGAATATGTCTACGGCAGAGATGTCCCCACAGAATTCCGGCAGGGTATCGTTTAAATCGGCATTTAATTGTGATTGATAATAGCTGAGAAGCGAATTTATGGTGCCGCGGTCGAATCCTCTCACCCCGACGGGGATTACCGGCTTGCCGATTTTTTTGCCGTATTCCCGCATTTTTTCGCAGATACTCAACCATTCCGTGAGAGTCTCAGGGAGTTTCCGGCTGCCGGTCGCTTTTTGCAGCAATTCCATATTTACATACATCCGGAAGGTATGGACACAAATGCCTACACCATAATATTCAGCGTAATTCCAGTCAAGACTGCCGCGCATGTCATCAACATAGGTATCTTTCCACGGAACGCCTTCCAACGGAGTGCCTTTATTAAACGGATTAGGGTTGCCGATATATTGCGAAAGAGGGGTGAAGTATTGATTCTGGATATCGGAGGAAGCGCCTATTTTAATTACGTCAGCAGGATCGCCGCCGATTAACTGGGTCATGAACCACTGTGCGTAACCAGGAAACGGCACGGTAGTCTGAAGTACTTTTACTTTCTGTCCCTGTTTTGCTTTATATTCTTCAAACAGCTTGATTGCTTCGTCAAAACCTTCTCTAAATCCATCCTCCAGACTCCAGTGCGCAAAAGTAATGGTTTTTACATTTTTATCCAGAATGTCACCGCCTCTTTGAAAGCGGAACACCATGATCACTGAAATGATATAAAACGCCAGCGCCAGAAGCAAGCCAAATTTCTGGAATTTCGACGATCCGGTATGTTCATCGTGTTTATCTGTCATGAAATTGCCATGTTTCATTTCACTTTCTTCGTTCCGCTGCCAGATGAATCTGCCCTGATTGAATTTTAAACTATAATCTATGAAATGGATGTAATCAAATCTTTTCCACTCAATAATCAGTTATGAATTAATATGGCGTTCTCATTTATCCGCGATCTCGAAGAATAATGCCGGGCCTTTTTTTAGCGCCGCCGTATCTATCCCGACTTTTATTATTCCATTTTCGTTACTCAATGGAATAATCTCCTCTTTGCGGCTCCCGTCCAGGTCAAGCGCCCAGATCTTCTTTGAGGCCGCGTCAGTCATATTAATGGCAAGTTTCAGCCTGCCTGTTTCCACGAGGATCGGCAGTTTGCCGGTATTGAAGAGAGTTGTCCCGTCCTCGGAAGTTTCGAGCCCGGTATTGACCGCGTCGGTGGAATAGATCAGCAGCATCCGCTTACTTTCCGGCAGTGCCGCGCCGTCAAGAGATGTAAGGGCCACCATGGCCGCTGCCGTAGTATTCTCCACGGTCATATTTT
This sequence comes from uncultured Lentisphaeria bacterium, assembly GCA_903840185.1. GTDB lineage: Bacteria > Verrucomicrobiota > Lentisphaeria > Victivallales > Victivallaceae > CAIPAT01. The sequence goes on from CAIMFA010000571.1 coordinate 9,233, forward strand.
TAAGCGCAGCACTTTCGCCAGCCATCAGCGAAACGCCTTCAGTACGAGGGGTAATGACCGTAATCCGCTTCCGTTTGGCATCCAGGGTGATTTCACGCGTGTCAGTCTGGAATATTCCGGCGGTGCCGCTGGAAATGTTATCCGCCGACAGGATACCGAGTGATTTCATTCTGGCGATTATAGGGTCGATTGCTTTGCTGCTGCCGCTTTCAACCACTGTCGCCGCCCACTGCGAAACATCCATCGTGCCGCTGCCGTCCGCCGGAAACACGACCATATCCGCCTTCCTGTACTCCGGCAGGCCTTTGGGTATTTTTCCTTCATATTGGAGACCGAAACCGCACAGGAGGGCGATTTTGCTCTGCTCGCCGTTTATGGTGCGGTTCATGTTGCCGTCACTTAAGATATAGCGGTCATTAAACACCAGCGCAGCGGTATGCGGGGATGGTGCTACATCGCCGCGCTGATAAAGCATGGCGGCAAGCACCTGACTGGCTCGGGCAACGGGGTCCCGTCCGTGATAGAAACTTATCATGGGCTGCACTCCCCGCATGATGACCGGCTGATGCGCCAGGGCGATGGCGCTGAGTTGCTGGAAAGCCGCATAGGCCGGAAAGAGCAGACCATCTTCATGCCGGTATTTTCCCCAGAACACTAAAGCGTATTCCAG
>CAIMFA010000572.1 GCA_903840185.1 uncultured Lentisphaeria bacterium
GGTTGCTAAAAAAGCAAATAAACGCATTTTGCACTGAGGTCGGGGAATTTAGTCCGTTGGGGCCCCATCCCAGGCAGTCCGAAAAAAAATCGACTTTTTTTCGTAATTCCATCCCGGCGGAAGTGAAACGGCGAACCATGGTCGAATGTCAGACTCCGGTTCGGTAGATAGATTCAAAAAAACAGGAAAACTTTAGTCTGCTGAATAGAAAAAACAAAGTGAAGGAGGATTTATGAAAAAACAGATTTTTACACTCATCGAATTGCTCGTAGTGATTGCTATCATCGCAATTCTGGCTTCAATGCTGCTGCCGGCACTGGGCAGTGCGCGCAATAAAGCCAGATCATCCGCCTGTCTCAGTAATTTAAAACAAATCGGACTGGCCACTCAATTTTATGGCAATGATTTTGGCGATTGGATTATTCCATCAAGGGATTCCGCGGGTTCAGGCAGTTCTTTCTGGTATGTATTTCTTCAACAACATCGATATCTGCCGGAAACAGGTACTCCCGCCGGCACGATGGTTTGCCCGGCGGACACAAATCCGTTTCATCAGACTTACACACTGCCCAGTCCGCTTTCCGGCAAACAGATGTATTACTATGTCAGTTACGGGATTAACCTTGCAGTTGCCAATAACTGCACTGCAGCCTCCTGGTCTTACAATAATCTTCGTTTTATTGACTTTGGCAAAGGGATATATTTACGCAAATCTCCGGGAACCTGCGTGATGATTGCAGATTGCGCCCCGGCTGGTAAATCCAGGCTCGACATGGGAAATGGTGTAACCAATAGCTGGTGGGATACCGATAATACTCCGGCAAGTATTCTTGCCCTCCACACTAAGAGCGCCAATTTTCTATTCTGTGACGGCCATGTCAAGAACCTTAAAGGACCATTCTCCGACGGAGCAAGTCCGGTATGGTGGCTGGACCCGACCAAAAATATTAATAATAATGCTGTAGCTCCTTTTGCAAAATACTGATCCGGGCTTTTAAAGCAGTATTACCGGGAAAGTCATTGCGGTCTGAGAAATCTGATTTTCAGACAGGCCGAAGCCTGTTTGTGATTTCATTAACCGTGATTTATATAAAAACAACTGGAAAAATTAAGGATGATTCATGCAAATAATAAATTTCAAAAAAATAAAATCTATAGCAGTTACAGCTATTATGTTTTCAACAGGCGTAATTCACGCGAACGCTGATCCGGCCGGGAGTCAGGAACCCGCCGCAACGATAACGCTCAACCCGGCCGCAGAACTGGGGAGCGTAAATAACCGGATATTCGGTAATAGTCAGATCGGCACTCAGGCAGGGGGATGGAAATCCTACAGGTTACCGGAGACATACACGCGGCCGGATGAATGCGACCGCGGATCCGGCATATGGGATCCGGATGCTAAGCGTCCGGTTCCTGAGGTAGTAAAGCTTGCGCGGGAAGCCGGCAGTACAGTCGCACGCTATCCGGGCGGTTGCTATGCGCATAATTTTAACTGGAAAGGTTGCATCGGACCTGTGGAGAAGCGGCCGAATCAGAAATTCGGACTGCCGGAATTTTTGATGTTTTGCGAAGAAACAGGGGCGGAGCCGCTCATTACTGTTGCGGAATATTACGGAACAGCCCGGGATGCCGCTGATCTTGTTGAATACTGCAATGCCATTGATGACGGGAAGCATCCTTATGCGGCCATGCGCACCAGGGACGGCCATCCGCGCCCTTACGGCGTTGTATGGTTTGAATACGGCAATGAAAGCGGTCATGGCAATCACGGTGGAATCGAGTTCCCTGGGCAGTTCAAAATATTCTCGCCGGAGGAATACGGCAGGAATTATCTCGAATATCAGAAAGCAATGAAAGCGGTAGATAATAAAATCCGCCTGGGAGTTGTACTTGATGAGTTATGGCAGCAGTCGGTTGGCAGCGCATGGGACGAAAATGTATTAAAAACCGGAGGGAGCAATATTGATTTTGTCATTGCTCATATTTATACGCCTTTGTACCGTACGAACGAAGGCAAACTCGATGTCAAAACTTTGTTTACCATCGGGCTTGCATCGCCCAACCACATACCTGTTCTCATTAAACGCTGGAAAGACCGGATAAAACTGCATACAGGTATCTCCGGCATGCAATTCGCAGTTACAGAGTTCAATGGCGGAATTGTCCAGGATAAACCAGTTCCATATCGTTTCTGTCTCGGCACTGCTCTCATCGTTGCCGAACATTTACGCTTCTATTTGTCTGAGCCATCAATTGCCATGGCGACCTATTGGCAGTTTGCAAACGCCTACTATGGAATGGTGAAAGGATACAAGGAACCATACACAAAGCGTCCGGCTTACTGGGTCTTCTGGCTTTACAAACACTATTTCGGAGACATCCTGATTGATGCCGTCGTCAACTGTCCTTCATACGATTCACCCGGCAAGGATATTGCCGCACCGGCATATGGAGCGCCGACTGGCTTTTCTGTTTTTCCTGAAAATATCCTGCCTGCGCAAAAATGGGAAATTCGAACTGCCGGCATAGTAAAAAACAATAAACCTTGGCTCAGTCAACAGGAGGAAAACGGGATTCTTGTCGCAACTATCGATTCAAAGGACAAGGAAAACTATCACCATGCAAGCAAGCGCATGTCCGCTGCGCCGCTTACCGGTTATCAGGTTTCCGCCGAGATAATGGTTGAAGGGCTTGGTACCTCAATTCCTGCCCCCGGCTGGACCGGCGGCGGCATCCAGGTCGGTGACGGGCGCGGCTGGGCAGCAACAAAATCTTGCGTAATCAGCAATATGGCGCAGAGTAAAGAGTGGACAAAGGTACAGGCAGAGTACTTCACCTTGCCGGATGCGAAAGACATTGTCATTGATGCACGTTGTAAGGATACCAGGGGTTTTCCGGGAAAAATATACGTGCGAAACGTTCAGGTCAGACGCTTCATCCCGGAAAATTCAGGCGCCGTTCCCTATCTCGGAGTTAACGCAAGCAAAAGCAGAGACGGGAAATCAATATACATTATGATCGTCAACAAGCATCTTACTGACGACATTCAGACTGTCATCAACGGCGTTTCCGCAAAGGCGGTAGAGGCGTACTGTCTTTCCGGGCCCTCCATAGACGCACTGAACGAGCAGAATCCGGATAATGTCAAAGTGAACCGGATTCCGGCAAATATAAATGACAAGTCCGTTGAAATCACTTTGCCGAAGCATTCGATGACGGCAGTTATTATACGGCTATAGCGAATTCAACCTTAAAAATTCAATAAAACAGGGGGATATCCGATTTCTTCGGAGACTCCTGTTCAAATAAAAATAAATCAGGAGAGAGCATGATCGCGCAAAATATTCGCAGAGACTTTAACGGAGTCCTGCTGGAAATTAAAACTGATGGAACTTTTTCGATTGCGCTGCCGGGATTTTCGATTCTGAACTGCGCCGCCGCAGTCAAAGCAGGGGATATTGCGCCTGCCGGATTCAACTGGAGTGTATGTAAAGAATCCGGCACCGGGGTTTGCCTGGCCGGTGAAAACGAACTCGGCAAATGGCTGCTGGAATTTGTCTCTGTCAAAAATATTAGCGGCATTGATGGTATTTCTGTCAAAATGTCCGGCGAACTTTATCAGAGGCTGCCTGATCTTGAGATTGCGGTTTTGAAAATTGCCAGTCTGAAAGCCGACCATATTCTCACTCAGGGAATTGCGATGGGGAAATGTTCATCCATAAAACTTCCCTCGAACACCAGCTTTTCAAGCCATTATCAGACCATGATTTCCGCTGGAGATCATATTCTGCAGATCGGTTATCCGCTGATGCAGCAGCAGCAGGGCAGAGTTCACGGCAATGTCCATGATCATGAACTGCAGGATATCCTCGTATCGTATAGGGTCAGTCACTTTGGACATAAAAAGATTGATCTTGATCCGGTAACGCTGTTTGCCGCAAAAGACGGTTTTCAATTGATGTACGACTGGGCCGGCGCCAATATTGAAGTTAAGAAAGATTTCACTGATATGGTCGTGCCGGGGTGGAATTCCTGGGATTACTACCGCTGGACGATTACTGAAGAGGAAGTGCTGAAGAATGCCGAATTTATTGCCCGTGACCCGGTTTTGTCAAAGCATGTCAAACGGATAATCGTTGACGACGGCTGGCAATATTGTTATGGTGAATGGGAGGCCAATCCCCTGTTCCCGAACGGTATGGCTTATCTGGCAAAGGAAATCAAAAAAATGGGTTTCCGCCCTGGATTATGGTTTGCTCCGACAATCATTGAGCCGCACTCCCGTATCGCGCAGTTGGAGCATGATATGCTGGCGATGGGTGAATCCGGCAAACCATGTCTGGCATTTGAGTGTATGCGGCGTAACGGCTTTGTGCTGGATCCGACCGTGCCGAAATCCAGAAAATTTATTTATGATATGTTCAAACGTTACACCGATATGGGTTATGAATATTTTAAACTGGATTTTCTGGGCAGTACTCTCAAGGCACGAAAATTTGCTGATGCATCGGTTCCACACAGCCAGATTATCAGGAAAATCGTCGAGCCGGTTTACGAGGCGGTTAACGGCAAAGCCAGAATACTCGGGTGCAATTATAATTTCGAGGCCGGCAATAAAGTTGTCGATGCTGTCCGGGTTGGCGGAGACATCCACGCCACCTGGACAGGCATCTGCCATAACGCCATCTCGGTTGCGGCAAGGTTCTGGAGCAATAAACAACTGTGGATCAATGACCCGGACTTTGCGCTGTGCCGCAGTCTGGATACAGCCAATGATTCGGATATGACCAGATTATTGTGCCGCCTGGTGGTTATTACTCCTGAGATGATAACCGCTCCGGAAAACTGTGAAGAGCCGCTGGTGAAAGACATCGCCCGTCCGCAGGCGGAATTGTTGCTCAGCATAGTTCTAGCGGCTGCCGGGGCAGTCAATCTGTCTGACAATATGCCAAGACTCAATGAATACGGACTGGAACTGGCCAGACGCGTGGTCAGCGCGGATTCCGGCGATGCCGCCATCCCGGTTGACTTGTTCCGCAGTGACAAACCTTCTTACTGGTTCCAGAAAGTCAAAGACTATCACCGGGTGCTGCTGATCAACTGGAATGACGAACCGGGTACCTGCTCTTTCGATCTGAAACCCTACGGAGTAAAGGCCGGTTCAGCGGTTAACTTCTGGAATGATCAGATTGTGCCGGTCAACGACGGCGTTATCAGTGTTGAACTTCAGCCTAGAAGCTGCCTGCTGGCGGTTGTTAAATAAAAGACGTTTGGGAAAAAATCAATAAAATTCTATTTAGAGATATCGGTACGCTAGATAGATTCTAATACCAATTCGCAATCTTTACTATCTTTAAGAATGCGATTCGGTATAAAACAGGAAAACTTTAGTATCTTTGTTATAAATATAAAAATAATGCCGCGTGCAAGTTGAATCGGCATTACCAAAGAAAGACTGTAAGCGCCCGGCGAAAACACATATCCCAAAGGAGAGTTTTTTTGCCAGCGATAATGATATGAACCGGGCTAAAAAGGCTTTTATAAATTTCACATTAAAAGGAAGAAATATATGGATAAATATATGGAAAGTCGCAATAATTCAACCAAGGCTTCCTTAGAGGCGCTGAGTTGGAATCATACCGGCAAAATGTGTGTGCATATAAATTCCGGACAATGGCTTTCTCCCAAAAGCCGGTATTGGGATTGTCCGCAAAAAAGCTTTGAAGCTCAGATGGCGCGGATAGAACGAAACGAGGCGGCCGGATGCGGTAATTTCCCTTTTCTGTTAGTAGACTACGGGGATGCAATAATTCCGACAATGTTCGGCGCCGGACTTGGGGATATTGACGGCGGCCCCTGGATTGAACATATCTTGAACGACATTGCCGAAGTAAAGAATATGTCCAAACCCGCTCTGGACAATCCCATGTGGCGGCATTTTCTTAAAACCCTGGACTACTTTATGGAGCATTGTCCGGAAGGGGTCAGGATCATACCGCCGCATAAACTCAGTCCGTTCGGCAATGCAATGATTTTACGTGGAACGGATATTTATCTTGACCTTTATGATAATCCTGCAGCAGTTCATGAACTGCTGAAAAGAGTTACCGAAGCTTTCATCACTGGATTCGAATACATTCATGATAAAATAGGAACTCCGGTGCAGGACGGTTTTTCGCCGAACGGATTTCCCTTGCACGGCATTTTTATCGGCGATGATTCAAGCATAAATATGAGTAACGAACAAATATGGGAATTCGACCTTAAATACCTGGAAATTTTGTCAAAACATTTCGCGTCTCCGCTGTTTTGTCATTATTGCGTTATGAATGAAACACAGGGCCTGCAGCTTTTGCAGGCATATTCGGATGCTGATTTTGTCATCGGCCTCAACAATCAATACAGCCCTGATTTTTTCCTGGACAATTATGAAGCATATTTTAAGAACAGGCTGTTTCTCGCCACTGAAACCCCGGTTGAAAAACTCGGTTCGACCAAAGAATTACGGCTTTCATTTTTTAAAGATAAA
>CAIMFA010000573.1 GCA_903840185.1 uncultured Lentisphaeria bacterium
ATTCATATATTCCATCGTTCAATGATTATCTTGGATACCTGAAAACAAATGAACAAGTTTTGTTTCCTGAAAAGAATAACATAAGCGGCTGGTATATTGATTATTCCGGCAATCAAGGTTATTCCTGCTATTTGAGCGTGACCGGGGATGACGGTAATTACGGTCTGCAAATTCATGACATCCGGTATAATGCGGGTGGTTCCGCTCCTGACTGGACTGCCGATCCCTCCGCGGGGACTGCTCTTAATGGAACTATTACTGTTGCGGCCAATAATGCAAATGTCACATACCCAGTGTCGGGAAGCGGGCAATATACCGTACAGGGCAACTGGACTGACCTTACAATATACAGCGGCGCGGCGCTGCTTAACGGAGAATTCGCGAGCGGCCCCATTATAACAGGGACAGATGATTTAGCCGCCGCCGTCCAGGGGAATGTATTGAACCCCACGATCATGGCATCAGTGAGCGCCAGTATTGCCACGGGCCTGCTCGGCAGTCAATCTTATATAAACAAAATACAAGATGCTGCCCAGCCGGAAGCAACCATGTACTGGTTCAATGAGCTTCCGCGTGATCAGTACAGTACAACATTATTCAGCGCCGCCTGGCCAGACGGTCAGCAATTTTATGATCCTTACTGGAAGGCCCTGGCTGATTATACCAGTATGCAGGGTTATCTGTCGCCATTCAGTGACCGCTGGTCAAATTTCAGTCCCGACTTCAGCCTTGATACCGGCTACTCTATAAAATGGGAGCTCGGGACTCTTCCTCTGGACAAGATGGCGCCGGAAGACTTTAACGGAGACGGCAAAAGCGATATTCTATTCACCGACGGCACCAGTTTAGGCTACTATGCCGACGGACAACCATCAAAATGGCAGGCGCTCGGAGATTTTGCCTCAGGATGGCAGATTGCCGGATGCGCAGATTTCGACGGCAACGGCATTGAAGGCGTTCTGTTCTCCAACGGATCTCAAATAGGCTACTATTCCGAGGGACAACAAACCGGCTGGCAGGAGCTTGGCGGATATTCCGCCGGATGGCAGATTGCCGGATGCGCAGATTTTAACGGCAACGGCAAAGACGATATTCTATTCACCGACGGCACCAGCTTAGGCTGTTATGTCGACGGACAGCCGACCGGGTGGCAGGCGCTCGGAGATTATGCGGCCGGGTGGCAAATTGCCGGATGCGCCGATTTCGACGGCAATGAAAAATCCGATGTGCTGTTAACCAACGGATCGGAATTAGGCTACTTTGCCGGCGGAGAACAGGCCGGATGGCATGACGTTGGAAGTTATTCCCCTGGCTGGCAGATTGCCGGATGCGCCGATTTCGACGGCAACGGCAAATCCGATGTGCTGTTCTCCAACAGTAGTGATAACTTGATCGGTTATTATGCCGACGGACAGCCCGCCAACTGGATAAACCTCGGAAGTTATTCCGCAGGATGGCAGATTGCCGGCTGCGCCGATTTCGACGGCAACGGCAAGGGCGACATTCTGTTTTCCAACAGTGATAACTTGCTCGGTTATTATGCCGACGGGCTGCCCGCCAACTGGAAAAGCCTGGGAAGTTATACAGCAGGATGGCAAATTGTCATGGCGTAAGAGCTAATTGCAAAACTCAAATTTTGCATGAATTCAGAATCTGGAATTCAGAATAAAATTCGACCTGAAATACGGATTTATTCTGACTCCTGACCTCTGAATTCTAACTACTTTTGCAATTACTTTTTGAAAAACTTTTCAGAAATTAAACAGAATATCCAATATCCTGTTCCACAAAGGGGGATGCCGCCTTGCAGGAAAATTTCCAATAACCAACATGGAACATCCAGGTAGCCGGAGGCTGGTAAAAAAGTAAATAAGAGCAAACGCAATATTCGCATTGTTTAATGTACCGCAATATATTTTTACCGCCGCGAAACGAGAATCAATAAATGGAAAAGAATAACTAATGTCATTCAAAATCGCTCTTCTTTCGATACTGGGGTTGTTCGTATGCACTGCCGGGACACAAGCCGCGGTAAAACCCGGCGACACCGTGTTTCAGATGAATTTCGAGAACGCCGCCGACCGCGATAAATGGCCGCTTAAACCGTTTGCCGCCTGGGTGAAAGAAGGCCCCGACGGCGGCATGGCGCTTAAAGTCACCGTGCCTGCGAATGAAGCTCCTGGACACCACAAGATAATGATGCCGGTCGATCTTACGCCGTATCGCTGCATGAAGTTGTTTTTTTCATGTCAGGTAAAAGCGAAAAATGTCACCAAAGCACCGGAATCATACAACGGCATCAAATGGATGCTGCATTACAAAACGCCGGTACGGGATTTTTATCAGAACCAGAATGACGTATATGGAACCTTCGACTGGAAGGAAATCGCATTTGTCGCGTCTGTCGATGAAGATGTGCAGAGCGCGGAACTCTGTCTGGGGCTTGAGATGTGCACCGGCGAAGCATGGTTTGACAACTTGAAAATCGTGGTGCTGAAAGACCGTCCGCCGGTCCGTCCGGCGCCCATGCTGAATCCGCCCGCGGCATTCAAAGGACACGACCTGCCGCGGCTGCGCGGCGCGATGTCGCCGAACTCAATCAAGGATGAAGACTTCCGCGACCTGACCAAAGGCTGGAATGCGAACCTGGTGCGCTATCAGATGACGCGGCAGTGGGGAGCAGCCAATACCGACCTGAATCTGGTCGAATACGACGCATGGATCGAAGAAAAGATGACGGCGCTTGACCGCCTGCTCAATGCCGCGCTCACTTACGGGTTCAAGGTCGTGGTCGATCTGCATTCACCGCCCGGCGGCCGTTATGAAGATAGAAGTATGCGCATTTTCTATGAAAAGCAGTACCAGGATCATTTCGTCAAGGTTTGGGAGCGTTTTGCCAAACGGTATAAAGGGCATCCAGCCATCTGGGGATATGATCTGGTGAACGAACCGGTTGAAGTCAAACCGGCTCCGCCTGAACTGGATTATCATGCGACGCAGACGCGCGCGGCAAAGGCGATCCGCGCGATAGATCCGGACATGCCGGTCATTGTCGAAGTGCTGGAATGGGATTCGCCGCGCGGTTTTGCGGAAATGATGCCGGTCGAGGTGCCGAATGTCATCTATCAGGTGCACATGTACGAACCGGGAGAATTCACGCACCAGGGCGTTTATAACAAAACTACCGGCATCGCATATCCGGGAATGATAAATAAAAAAATGTACGATGCGGAAACGCTCAGAGCCATCCTCAAGCCGGTGCGCGATTTTCAGCTGGCGTATAATGCGCACATCTATGTCGGCGAATTCAGCGCGATACGCTGGGCACCGGGAGCATCACAATATCTTTCCGACGTCATCAATATCTTCGAATCATACGGCTGGGACTGGACGTATCACGCTTTCCGCGAATGGCCGGGATGGAGCGTGGAACATGCCGATGAACCGGTGGATAAAGGCGTCCATAAACCCGTCGCGACCACCGCGCGCAAGGAAGTGCTACTATCCTGGTTTGCCAAAAATCAGAAGCCGGTGTATCCCGATGCGGCTAAATGGATGAAGGAAGTTCCGGCAGACAGCAAGGCGGCGACGAAATAGCAGTTTCCGCAGTAAAATTACAGTGGATATATTTTTCATCGTACTCGCATTATATAATGTCAAGATATATATTTTCGGTACAGTAGTTTGATAATAAACAGACGGAAAATATAGTCAATGTCATTAAAAATAGCGATTCTTACAGATCTGCATTTCAGCAATAATCCGGTTGAGGACTGTCCTCAGCGCAAAGGAGAGCTGTCTGATGTTCTGCTGCTGCGGGCGGTTCACCGCCTGAACCGCTGGATCAAACCGGATGTGACTTTTATCGGCGGCGACCTGATTAACGACCCGGTGTCGCCCGACGCGGAGGATCTGCTTTTTTTCCTGAAAACATCTCTCGATCTGCTGGACTCCAAAACCATCATAATCCCCGGCAATCATGATCTGCCACCGGAAATTTTTTATAAAACATTCGAACGTCCTGAAGATATTATTGAAGTAAAAGGCGTAAGATTCCTGACTTTCCTTGATCAGGAGGAACCCGGCTACAATGCGCGTCGGGAACAGAGCGGCCTGGACCGGATGCGCGCGGCCAGAGCAGGATTTGACGGCCTGATCGTGTCGCTCCAGCATGTGCCGCTGTTTCCGCCGGAAGCGGACTGCTCTCCGTTCAATTACACCAACGCGCCGGAAATCATCAGCGTGATGGACGAATGCGGGATCACGTTGTCGCTGTCGGGGCATTTTCATGACGGTTTCGCGCCGCTGAAATGGAATAACAGCACATATTTTACCGCGCCCGCGCTCTGTGAAGCGCCATTCCGTTTCAGCGTAATCGAACTGGAGGACGACGGCAGCGTCAAAGCGGAAACGCACCAGCTGGCGCTGCCTTTAAATTCGCATCTCTCCGATTTTCATATTCATACCCGGCTGGCTTACTGCAATGAGAACATGAAGATGCCGAAGGCGCTTCAGCTGGGACAGATTTTCGGTCTGGAATCAATGGGTTTCGCGGAGCATTCCTCGCACCTTTATTTCAGCCGCGACGCCTACAACGCGAAGAAATTCTACTGGGACGGCATCAACTCGCCGATGATGAAAGACAATACCGAAGATTATCTTTCATTGTATAAAATGTACGCCAATGAGTTCAGTTATATCGGCATGGAAATAGATGTTGACCGCAGCGGTATTCCGGTGATCAATCCGGAACTGTACAAGCGGCTTGAATTCAGGATTGGCGCGGTGCATTATATGAAGTCGATGCTTGACGCGTCAAAACGTGAAAACGAGTTCATGTATCTCTGTAATTCAATGATCAAATCGGGCATTGACATTCTGGCGCATCCGTTCCGCATTTTCCGCAGAAGCAATCTGGCGGTACCTCCTCATCTGTTCGCACCGCTGGTTGCGCTGCTGAAGGAAAATAATGTTGCCGCTGAAATAAATTTTCATACCAATGAACCGCCGCTGGAATTTGTAAAACTATGCCTTGAGAGCGGGGTTAAACTGACTTTCGGCAGCGACTCGCACAATCTTTATGAAGTCGGCGAGTTTTATCCGCATCTTAAACTGCTTGAAGCCGCCGGCTTCAACGGTTCGTTTGAAGACATATTGTTGAAGCCGTTTCCCCGGCTACAACCAGCTAATACAGGCCATTAAACTCAGGACTAAAATACATGAACAACATTTTTAAACTTAATAAACGAATCCGGCTGAACCTTTTAATGCTCATCTCGCTATCCGCCGGTTATACCCTGGCCGGGCAGACTGAAACCTCAACAACGGAGACCGCCGTTCCGTCCAAGCAGGAAAAATCCATTGATGTCAATGACGAAGGCTATAATTCCTTGACGCTGATGATGACGGTCATGGAGCTTCTGCGCAAATATTATGTGGACAAAGATAAAGTCAAATATGAACAGCTGGTGACCGGAGCACTCAAAGGAATGCTCAGCGAACTTGACCCTTTCTGCGTATATGAATCACCGGCCACGCACCGCCAGACCGAACAGAAATTCAGCGGCAAACTGGTCGGCGTTGGAGTCGTTGTCATGAAAGCCCAGGACGGCAGCCTCAGGGTGGTAGCACCTTCGGGCGACGATTCCCCCGGCTTCAAGGCCGGAATCCAGCCGGACGACCTGATCACCCAGATAGACGGGAAGAAGACCGCCGCGATGAGTATTGAAGAGTGTGTAACCATGATGCAGGGGCAGCCTGGAACTAAAATCACCCTGACCGTATTCCGTAAAACCACCGGCAAAATCCTGACTTTTGAATTTAACCGCAGTGAAATCCATACCAGCCCGGTGCCGTTGAACGGCGTAAAAGTGCTTAACGGCAATATCGGCTATGTCCGGCTGTCGCTGTTTACCGCCGAAACCGGCGCCGCCATGGACAAGGCGCTGGAGACGCTGGAAAAGCAGAATGTCAAAGGCATAATTCTCGATCTGCGCTACAATCCAGGCGGCCTGCTCGGTGCGGCGGTTGACGTTTGCAGCCGGTTCATCAAAGAAGGGGAACTGGTGATTTACACGGAAGGCCGGGCAAAAAGCGACCGGGTAGACGTTAACGCCGTCAAATGTCATAAAAATTTGGAAATTCCGCTGGTCATTCTGGTCAATAACTACAGTGCCAGCGGTTCCGAAATCGTCTCCGGCTGCCTGAAAGATCATAAGCGGGCCGTACTGGTCGGCACCAAAACCTACGGCAAGGGTTCCGTCCAGCGCATTCAGCCGCTGCCGAACGGCGGCGCCATCCGCTTTACCATCGCCCATTATTACACTCCGAGTGCCAGGCTGATTGACGGCAAAGGCATTGAACCCGACATTGAAGTGGCCATCCCGTATAATGACTCGCTGCACATGTCACAGCAGCTCGCAATCTATCCCGGCGAGATCAAGCCGGATAAGCCGGGGTTGATGACCGACGCCGAACTACTGCGGGCCACGCAGATTCTCGAAGGAATAATCCGCTTCAACGAATCCTTGAACAAATAATCGTATAGATATAAGTATAATTATAGATTTTTACATACTTTTACATGGATTATTAACATCATCTATCAGGATGAATTACGCCGCGGCCGGACCATTCCTGAAAAATCAGCGACCCGCCGCTTTTTACATTTCGTGCAAAAATGTGTGGTTGAATCGTTGATTTTGTGTTGACAATACAGTTTTTTTGATTTATTATATAGAATACTTCCGCTAACCACGGGTATATAGGCTTTTCTATTAAAAATTTA
>CAIMFA010000574.1 GCA_903840185.1 uncultured Lentisphaeria bacterium
AGACACTCGCCCAGAGCGGTTGCGGTCTTTTGAGTTTGGATTCGCACTCTTCGAGGCCTTCGATACCCCGGTATCGGCAGCCTCTCAGAATACGAACCAATTCTCAAAATCTTCGCAATCTATATTAAATTTTCAGCAGTGCATAGTATAAAAAACAGCGCCTGTTTTACTTTTCAGCAAACAGGCGCTGTATAAGGTCAGATTAATCTAAAATTATATCTGCACTAAAGTCTTGACTTCCACCGGCAGGCCGGTCTGCATGGACTTGTTGGCGGCAATCCCGATCAGGATGGATTTAGCGCCGTCAACATATCCGGCGGCATGACCCAGCGGATCATTTTTCGCGCCGAGGAACAGATGGTCGAGCAAACGGACGTCGCCGCCGCCGTGACCGCCTTTGTCGTTCTGCTCATAGCTAATAACCTGCGGTTTCTGCCAGTGAGCCTGGAAAATAATTTCCGGCACGATGTCGGCTTTATCGCCTTCCAGTTCGCGCATTCCCGGTTGATTGAAGTCCTCATGCGCGCCGCTGACGTAGGATTTTTCAACCACATTGAATTCCAGACGGCCTTTGGTGCCGTTGAAGCAGACGCGATAACCTTCCCACGGACAATGGGCATTCAGCGAATAAGTCATAACCGCCTTGTTCTGGTATCTGACCATGACGCCCATATTGTCTTCAATGGTGATGCCGTCGCTGAAAACGCTCAGATCGCGGAAATAATTATCTTCTTTTTCGGCATCAAGATAGAGGCCGTTCAATATCTTGTCTTTTTTAGTAATCTTCAATGCAAAAGGATCTTTTGCCGCGACTTTCGATCCGGAAGAGCGGTAATAGAATTCTTTGACCCCGCGTTTTTCGGCGTTTTCCTTGCCGTAGAAACGGAGATCGCCCATGGCGTAAACAGTTTCCGGGAAAGAATCGATCCACCAGTTGACCAGGTCGAAGTGGTGAGTGGCTTTGTGGACCATCAGGCCGCCGCTGTTCTTTTTGTAGCGGTGCCAGCGGCGGAAGTAATCCGCGCCGTGAGAGGTGTCCAGCAGCCATTCGAAATGAACGCTGGTGATTTCCCCGACCATGCCGCTTTTAATGATTTCTTTGATCTTGGTATTGCGCGGAGAATAGCGGTAGTTGAAAGTAACCGTGACATTTTTGCCGGTTCTCTTCTTGGTATCAACAATCTGCTGGCATTTTTCCGCATCCACCGTCATCGGCTTTTCGGTAATAACATCACAGCCCAGCTCCATGGCGCGGCAGATGTAAGTATGATGCGTCCGGTCCATGGAGGTGACAATGACCACGTCCGGCTTTTGCTCCTTGATCATCAGTTCAAAGTCTTCGGCCTTGTAGGTTTTTACCGGAGCATGCTTGTATTCGTTCTTGAGTTCCTTGTTCCAGAAATCCATACGGGTCTGGTTGGTATCGCAAAACGCTTTCAGCTCCGCGATTTTGGTGTAATCAACCGCGAGAGCCTTGATATACATCGAAGACCTTCCGCCGGTTCCGACAAGCACGTACTTCTTTTTCGCTTTTACTGCCATTTTTCAAATCCTTTTATTAGGGTTAAAAACTATGTTAAACGCTTTGACGTTTGATAAACCTTGTTGGAAAAATGATTGCTTCCGGCGCTGCTGAACGCCGTTCCGACAACTCCACTATTCTGCTGTTCATCTCCGCAATCGGATGCGCTACCGTGCTCAGCGACGGACATGAATAATTGCCCCACGGATCATCGTCGAATCCGACCACCGCGATATCATCCGGAACCCTGATGCCTTTCTCCCAGGCATATTTTAAAAAGCCGAAAGCCATGCGGTCTGTATCGAAAAATACCGCATCAGCTTTCGATTCCATCAATGTTTTTCCGAGATTATAGCCGTCTTCAAACTCGCTCCCGCCGGTTTCAATCAATATTTTTTCTGCGCTCTCACCGCGGAAACTGCGGAATGCTTTTTCAACCCCCTCGGCGCGATCGCCGATATTTCCGCTGCGGACAATCCGCGACCGGCCGCTTTCAAGCAGAAACAGAATGGCATCCTTGATCCCGGATGAACGGTCTATTTTTATCTGGTGAAATCCGCAATTCCGCGGAATCTGTTTACAGTCAACAAAAATAAACTGCTGCGGCAGCGAAACCAGCACGTCCTCCGGCAGCCATTCGCCCCAGGCAAACAGCACCACCGTGTCAACCATGCCTGCCCATTCGCTGAGCATCGACCTCACCATTTCCGGGCTGGTCTGCAAGAGGCCGGATATCGGAAAAAATCCGTGCACTTCCAGACGCTGCTGCAAATCATGGCTCTTCCGGATGAAAATATCATTCTCGTTAGTTCCGGTCACAATGCCGACAAAATTACTCTTACGGAGCCGCAAATTTCTGGCGGCAATATTCGGGATATAGCCCATGCGCGCGGCAACTTCCAGGATTTCCTGACGTTTGACGTCACTGATCCCGGTCTGCTCCTTCAAGGCGCGATTGACCGTCCGGATTGATACTCCGGCCTCTTCCGATATCTGTTTAAGTGTTGCTGCCATTTTTATAACTTTCCAATACTCCCGCCATCGTTGGCATTTATTATACATCGTATAAAAAGTCATGTCAATACAATGTTACAATTTTTTTAATCTTTTATTAATCATTTGA
This sequence comes from uncultured Lentisphaeria bacterium, assembly GCA_903840185.1. Taxonomy (GTDB): domain Bacteria; phylum Verrucomicrobiota; class Lentisphaeria; order Victivallales; family Victivallaceae; genus CAIPAT01. The sequence continues at coordinate 2,646 of CAIMFA010000574.1, forward strand.
CTTTAGCGCTTATCAGCCGTATGCTACCGGAAGATTATAAAAGGACAGCAGGTAAAAATGTTCAGACTCGCAACATTCAAAGTCGACTGCACGCCGCCGTGCGGAGCCGTGGTCGGACTGAATTTTCAGGGCGGCGCGGAATTCATCCGCGATCCGCTCTATCTGCGCGGGTACATCTTTTCAGACGGCAACGGCAGGTATCTGGTCGCCAGTATGGATTACTGCACCCTGCTGCATTCAGCTTATGAACAATTGCAGACCGCGCTGGCGGAAGGCGCCGGAACTAGCGTTGAACATACTGTCATCCACTGCATTCATCAGCATGACGCGCCGCTGATCGATTTTGAAGCCGCAAAATATATCCATCCGCAGGCTCATCTGCGTTTCTCCTGGTACAGCGGGATTATTGACAAATGCCGTCAGGCCGCTGCCGCCGCGTTAAATGATTTTGTCGGGATTACGGAAACCGGTTTCAGCGAATGCCGGCTGCACGGTTATGCGTCCAACCGCCGGATGCCGGATAAAGACGGCAGAATCCAGGTCAGACTGAGCCGCTGTGCCGAACAAGCCTTGAAAGACCTGCCGGCCGGGATTATTGACCCGATGCTCCGCACCTGCGCCTTTAAAGATATCCACGGCGGAATAGTGGCAACGATGAGCTTCTACGCCACGCATCCGCAAGTGGCCAACACCGGCAACAAATTCAGCGCCGACGCACCGGGCGAAGCCGTCAGACTGATGGAAGAGCAAATTCCCGAAGCCGCCCATGCGTTTTTCACCGGAACAGGCGGGAATGTCACTGCCGGAAAATATACTTCCGCCGATGACCTGGAAGGCAATATTTTAAAGTTCGGCAGGAAACTGGCTGACGGCATCTCTGCGAATATTAAAGGCATGCAATGGGAAGCCGCCGCTAATATCGCATGGCGGCAAACCTCGTTCACCTTCCCTGCCGTCACGGTGGACAGAAATAAACTCATTGCAATGTTGCGGAAAGATCATGGACATGCCGCTTCAGCGGCAGCTCTGCTTGGAGCCGATGATTTCAATCCGTCGGCGGAATATGTAATCAACATGCTCCAGATTGGCAGCATCAGGCTGGTTCTTCTGCCGGGCGAACCGTTCGTGGAATACCAGCTTTATATTCAATCGCTGATTCCCGATGAATTTGTCGCCGTCGCCGCCAATTGCCGTGACGACTTTCTCTATCTGCCGCTGGCAGCCAGTTTTGATGAAACCGGCGGCTACGAAACCGAGTATTTCTGCCGCACCACCCCGGAGTTTGAACCCAGGTTTAAAGATGCCGTCTCCACGCTGATCAGCCAGAATTCTGGCAAATAACCTTCAGACGGTCTATATCTGATTTGGCAATCGTGTCGTTGATAAGATATTCCTCCCCTGGCGAAAATGGCAGTTTAACCACCAATGCGTTAGCTGAAGTTTTCAATTTCAGCGTACCGCCTTTAAGGCTCTTAATACTGAGCGATATCAGCTTGCCGTTTTTGCGTTCGGCGCTGATCAGGAAAGCTCCGGGCAGCCGGATATTTTTGAATGAGATATCCAGCCATTCGTCGGGAACCGCCGGAAAGACATGCACAACGCCCTGTTTCTCATGCACCAGCATTTCAAGAATGGCTGTAGCCCCGGCCATCGTGCCGTCAAGCTGCATGATCTCGCTGGTCTCTTTCGGTTTGAGCATGTCATTCCGCCGATGGGCGGTAAGACCGCGGAATTTCGGCAGATAAACCGTCGCCATGCCTTCATTGACGAATATCTCTTTCCAGATCTTCAGCAGCAGCGCCGGAGCTTCCTTGAATCCCAGCCGGGCCTGAATAATCGCAGCCCAGGGGTAGCACCATTCGCTCCACTGGCCCATGCCCCGTACTATCCAGTGGTCTATGGAATTATCAATAATGTGCTGCTGTTCAGGAGAGATACTTTTCAAAGTGTCGAACGGATAGATGCAGGCCAGATGCGAATGATGGCGATGACAGACGTCCAAATCCTGACCTTCCCAGATCGCGATATGTTCACTGCCTGCATCGCCGGTGAGTGTATATTCCGGAACGCGCTGTTTAATCTCCCGCCAGACCGGCCGCGGCGCAATGCCGACGATTTCGCTGGCTTCCAGCAGTATGTCCGCCAGCATGTGAATGCAGGCCAGCTGATTGGAGGGATCGCGTCCGGTATTCTGGTTGACCATGCGGCCGTCCTTTTTTACCGGAAAAATGCAGCCGTATTCGGCGGAAATGCTCAACGGGATGGAGAGCCGTCCATCATATTCCTCCAGCGTTTCTTCAAAAACCCGCATGACGCCGTAAATGAACGGGTACGCGCGCTTTTTGAGAAACTCTTTGTCCAGCGTATATTTGTAATAGAGCCAGTAAAGTTGGGCTGTCCAGCCGCCGCAGGCAAAATCCAGCACACTGCCGGTATGAATGCCGCCGCACTGATAGCCGCGGTCATCAACCGCATGAGTCATCAGCAAGCCGTCATCAATGCCGAACAGATTTCTGGCATTGCCGCGCATCACCTGCTGAAACGACTCTGATTCCAGCATATCAAACAGCGGCAGCAGATGCTCGAATCTGCCGGTAGCAAAGGCCAGTGTGTAAATCTGCTGGATATTGACATTGAAATGATAGTCGCAGCTCCACTGGGCGCTCTGATATTCCTCCAGCCACGGCCCTTGCAGTGAACAGGCTATTCCGGCGGGATGAGTCGCGCAGGCGAATTTATACATGGCGAATTTGTAAAAACGGTTAAGAAATTCGTCCGGAATTTTTACTTCCGGCGCATTTTCCCAATAATTTTTCCACCAGTTGGCGCAGTCTTTAAGCGTGACTTGAAAATCGTCCGGAGTTTTGTTCAAGACCGGGGCATAGCCCAGTTCCAATGAAACCGCCAGACCGTAATCCGTGCTGCGGCAGAGCGCAGTCACGCCCGGATCTTCCGGGCAGGCCTGGAACCAGCCGTCGTCAAGCATTTGCGGAGGTGCGAATCCGGCCATCTGCATGAGATGACCAACCCACTCCCAGGCGGGACGGCTTTTAACACCGGCAACAATGCGGTCAACGTCTTCTATCAGCAACTGGTTGCCGGACAGGCTATGGATTATCCGCAGAATGCCGCCGTTTTTCGTCAATATATCCAGACGTCCGGATTTGTATTGCAGTTCGGCCTTCGCCAGTTCGTATCCGGGTTTCAGCTCCAGTTCAAACCGTCCGACCGGCAACCGGGTGGAACTCCAGCCGGTATGGTATTTGGCCCACATCTGATGACGGAATTCCTGGATTTCATTACGGACGAAGCGGTCCTGCACCGGCGCGACATCGTAAGGATCATATAAAGCCACGAGTTCCCGGTAAGTCTGCCCCTGCATAACACATTCCCCGTTACGGTGGTCCCACAGGTCGCCGCGGTTCACCGTGATACAGAGGCGGCTGCCGCCGCCCCACACCAGCGCACCCATATTGCCGTTGGCCAGCGGCACTCCGCAATGCGTCCGGTTTAACGGAAATTTAAATACAATACTGTCTTTCATTTTCTGCTTTCCATAAAAAGTTATTTAATGCATTCCGACATTAGCCTGGTCCGCCTTTATCCAGAACGAAACTGTAACAGTTTTTCCGCCTTCCACCGTAAGATTTCTGTTCAGCCGGTCATCGCTTGAACACTTGACAAAACCATTGCCGCCATGCGCCTTTCCGGACTTCACATCATAAACAGGCTTGCCGAGCGGCTGCCACATCGAAGGAAGTCCGTTGGAACCCGCCGTCTCGAAATCGCCATTTTCAATTGCTGCACCGTCAATTTCCACATCGTCGTAGCATATGTACTGACCCTTAATGCTGCTCATCAGAATAAGCATCACCACCCCGGAACTTTTCGGCGTGAAGGTGAAATGACACTTCGTCCACTCCGCCGTCACCGGCTGGGTGACAACCACAAGCCGCTGGTCAGAGTTTTCTTTCATCCAGGAAGCCGGTCCGCCGGATACTCCGTCGCTGCCGCTGTCAAAACTCATGGCAACTTTGGAGTTCACTCCAAAGACGTGAACGCTGGCGCTGGCGGATGTCGCTTTGGATTCGCTCTTAGCTGAAGGTTTAGCCTGCAATGGCAGCGGAAGTGGAACTTCCCGGCAATAATCTTTCACGGGGCTTTCCGGCTTTTTCAAGTCCTTTGCTATCAGTCCGGCCATCTTACAGGCGCCTTCTGGCGAAAAGTGAGTACGGTCAGAGGGACGATATAAAAATTCGGATTTGCCTTCGCCTAGTTCATTCAGGAGATTACCACTGGATTCATAGAGATCAACACAGAATACACCTTTCTCGGCGGCCACCTCTTTCATTGCGTCGGCATAGGGTTTGAGTTCCGCGGTGAGTGCTCCAGACTTGTCGAAAGTGCGGCGGTGCATCGGAGTGATGAAGACCGGCGTGATGGCGGCGGCTTTCGCGTCATCAGCGTATTTTCTAAGGAAATCCTTGTAATTCCCGTCTGCGGCAGTTGACTCCGGCTTGTCTTTCCCGTGAGAATCGTTATGACCAAACTGTATGAGGACAAACTGAGGTTTGCCGGCCAGAAGTTTTGTCCAGCGGCCTTCTTCAATGAATGTTTTAGAACTGCGTCCGCCGACGGCCAGATTTTCGACTTCGCAATTGTCGTTCAGAAATAACCGGATCACCTGCCCCCAGCCGGCAATGTTGTCGCCAGGTTTATAGTTTGCGACGGTCGAATCACCCGCCAGCGCGATTTTTACCTTTTCTCCACCATGCGCGAAAGTTCCCAGTGCAAGAACCGCTGCCGCCAGAGCCGGGACCATAATTGATTTAGAGCTTATCCGTAAATAACTCCTAGTTTTCTATATATTATCATGGATGCTGTCAAATGAAGCAGCGCCTCATAATTGGCGGACTTTTTCTCAAATCTCACCAGGACTTTCCTGTAACGATTGAACCATGAATGAGTAACTTCGACAATCCATCGGCGAGGCTTGTATCCT
>CAIMFA010000575.1 GCA_903840185.1 uncultured Lentisphaeria bacterium
CATAACTAAAGTTTTGCAGGAATTCAGAATTTAGAATCTGGAATTCAGAATGAAACTAGAACTAAAATCCGGATTTATTCTGAGTACTGAATTCTGAATACTTTTGCAATTTCCTCTGGAATACAGCAATCTCCTTCATCCGTTTACAGGATGAGGCGGCTGCATTGAATAAACAGGAGATTTCAAATATGAAAATGAGCAGAGTTCTTGCAGAGAAAATCAACCGCAACCATCCGCCGTTATACAGTATCTGCCAGTGCGCCACGATCATGGACACTGCGCAATACTTTGAAAGAGAGAACATCGGAGCGGCGATGGTGGAAAAAGAAACTCCGGAACCGGGTTTTTACGCCGGTATTATAACTGCAAAGGATATTATCAAATGCATTGCCGAAACCGGCAATCTGAACAATGTCCGGGTAGCCCAGATTATGACGCAGGAAATGATTACCGCCGATATTAACGACGGTGTCAGCGATACCGTCAGGAGAATGCGCGAACATAGCGTCCGGCATATCCCGCTGAAAGAACACGGCCGAATCATCGCGCTGATATCAATCAGGGACCTGATGTACTGCATTGATATGGAAATGGAAAAGACGCTGAGCAATATTAACGACATGTTTGGAGCACACCGCAGCGACACCAGTTTTTAAGCGGACAGGCTCGTGATATAATTTTTTGCATAGAAACCGGTTGAAAAATAATTGCAAAAATACGCCCGTGTGTTATTTTTGCTTAATAACAAAGCAAAATAGCAAAGCAAAGAGCGCTATTGCATCAGAAAAATCGGGAGGGATTGAAATATGAAGATGATCAAAGTTCTCGCAGAAAGACTGAACCGTAAAGTCGCGCCGATGCATACTGTCGGCTATAATGCGACTATCGCCGAAACCGCCAAACTTTTCGTAAAAGAAAATATCGGAGCTGCTCTGGTTGAGAAATATGTTCCGGAACAAGGAGCGTTCGCCGGCATCATCTCTGAAAAAGACATTATCAAATGCTGTGCGGAAAATGTTGATATGAACAAGATTCCGATACATCAAATCATGCACAAAAATATGATTATCGCCAACATCCTGGACGATGTCAAAGCGACAGTCAGGAAAATGCGTGAAAATCATATCCGCCATATTCCCCTTGAGGAACACGGAAAAATTATCGCGCTGATATCAATCCGCGACCTGATGTACTGCGTTGACATGGAACAGGAAATCGCCATGAGCCATATCAACGACATGTTCGGAGCAACCCGTCGCGACGTTAACTTTTAATTCCACCCGGATTTAAGCGGCCGCGGTGTATTTTTTACACCGCACGGCAGCGCAGTAACTCCCAAGTCAATTACGTTGCTTGTGCTGTAAAAACTTCCCGTTATGTATCAATTTTGCTTTGACATTCCTGAAAATCTTCATGATTTACGGCATATACTGCAAGAAATCCATTATTTTTTAATTAAAATAGTTGCATGAAATATTTTGAGTAGTATTATAAAAATAGTAACTATTATCAAAAGTGGTGTTTCAAATTATTAAATTAAGCAATACAGTTCAGCGCAGAATAATTCTTGAGGAACTGAATAAACTCAAGACGCATCCCACTGCGGATGAGTTGTATATCATTGTCCGGGCCAGACTGCCTCAGATCAGTCTGGGAACAGTTTATCGCAACCTTGATCAGCTCTCGGCGGCCGGAGCTATCCAGAAGCTGGAAATAGCCGGCAAACAAAAACGATTTGACGGACAGATAAACCGGCATTATCATATAAGATGTACAAAATGTGATTGTGTGGAAGATATACCCGATGAAGAGATGACTGAAATAGACCGCAATTTGAGTGAGATGATTGAATCAATGCAGTTCGAAGGCTACAGACTGGAGCTTAACGGCAAATGCAGCAAGTGCAGCCGGAAAAGATAAATTCGCTAAACACTAAACAATGAGGAGGAATTCCATGTCAAGCATTAAAGGAACAGAAACCGAAAAGAACCTGTTAAAAGCGTTCGCTGGAGAGTCTCAAGCCAGAAACCGTTACGGCTACTTTGCCTCACAGGCTAAAAGTGAAGGACTCGTTCAAATCGCCGCTATTTTTGATATAACCGCAGACCAGGAAAGACTCCATGCCAAGCGTTATTTCAGTTTTCTTGAAGGTGGCGAACTGGAAATAACTGCCTCTTACCCGGCAGGCAAAGTCGGAACGACTGCTGAAAACCTGAAAGCAGCGGCAGCAGGCGAACACATGGAATGGGAGAGCCTGTATCCGTCGTTTGCTGATGTGGCGGACAAAGAAGGCTTCCCGAGCGTGGCCGCAGCTTTCCGCTCTGTCTCCAAAGCGGAAAAGCACCATGAAGCACGTTACCTGACATTGCTGAAAAATCTTGAAGATAACACACTGCTCGAAAAACCGGAAGAAGTCACCTGGGAATGCTCAAAATGCGGTTATTTGCACAAAGGAACAACTCCGCCGAACAAATGCCCGGCATGTCAGCATCCCAAAGAATATTTTGTCGTGCTTTCTGAAAACTATTAATAAACCAAGACTGTTAAGCAAGGAGAATAAAAAATGACTATAAAAAGAAGCCAGATTTACAAATGTGCACATAGCGGATTAACCGTGGAAGTGCTTACCTCCGAAGATCAGTGCGTCAAACTGGAATGCTGCGGCGATGAAATGCAACTGCTTCAGGCCAAAACCAGCGATGCAGGCAAGGAAAAGCATGTTCCGGTATTGACCGGCAATGAAAAAGGGATCAAAGTCGTCGTCGGCACCATTCCCCATCCGATGGAGGAAAATCACTACATCATGTGGATTGAAGTCGCCAACGGCCCTTACGTCAACCGCAAATATTTGAAACCTGGCGAAGCCCCGGAAGCCGAATTTTATGTTCCGATGCAAAGCCATCTGGAAGTCCGTTCGTACTGCAATCTGCATGGTCTGTGGACCGGCGGAAAATAATCAATATTCATATATCCCGGCTTTGAATTAAAGCCGGGAGTATAACTACATAACAGAGGTGTATTATGCTGAGCAAAGCAATGGAAAAAGCGTTGAACGATCAGGTGAATTTCGAACTGTATTCTTCATATCTTTACATGGCGATGACCTCCGCGCTTGAAGCCATGAATTACAAGGGCGCCGCGCACTGGATGCGCATTCAGACACTGGAGGAACTCTTTCACGCCAATAAGTTCTTCAACTACATCATTGACCGCGAAGGCCGGGCGGTACTCCAGGAAATAAAAAAACCAAAAACCGACTGGAAGTCATTTCTGGATGTATTCGAAGACGCGCATAAGCATGAAATAATTGTCACTTCCAGAATATGCAATCTGGTTGACATGGCGCTGACGGAAAAAGACCATGTGACTAACAGCACACTGCAATGGTTTGTCACCGAACAGATTGAAGAGGAGAGCAACGGCAAAACCATCATTGAAAAAATCAAAAGAACTAAAAACTCAACAGACAGTTTGATGATCATCGATAACGAACTGGCCGCCCGCGTATTGTCGCCGATGGCCAATATAACCGCGGCAGTTGCAGCCCCGTTATAATCCAGTTCCGCAAATTGGGCAATGCGTCAGGTTCAGCCAATAAATCTGACGCATCCCTTTAATCTGGTTAAAGGCAAAAAGATGAAAGAATTATTGAATGCGGTAAAACTTACGGAAAAAGTTTACTGGGTCGGCGCGGTGGACTGGGAGATTAAAAGTTTCCACGGTTATTCCACTGAGCGCGGCACTACTTACAATGCTTATCTGATAATGGACAAAAAAATTACCCTGATTGATACGGTTAAAGCCCCGTTCAGAGATGAACTGCTGGCCAGAATCAGTTCCGTCATAGACCCGGAACAAATTGACTACATCGTCTCCAATCACGCGGAAATGGACCATTCCGGCTGTCTGCCGGAAATGATAAAAATAGTCAAGCCGGAAAAAGTTTTTGCATCGTCGATGGGCGAAAAAGCACTTAAAGCGCACTTCGGCAATGATTTACAGATCGAAGCAGTAAAAACCGGTGACTCGATCTGCCTTGGGGACAATACTCTGTCATTTGTCGAAACCAGGATGATTCACTGGCCGGACAGCATGTTTTCATATCTCAGCGGCGAGAAAATACTCTTCTCGCAGGACGGATTCGGCATGCACCTGGCAGGGTTGGAACGTTTTTCCGACGAATATCCGGACTATGTGATTGAGTGGGAAGCCGCAAAGTATTATGCCAATATTCTGATGCTTTACGCCTCAAAAATTCTTGCCGCCATTGAAGCATTGCCTGGTTTTAATTTTGATATCAAAATAATCGCTCCCGACCACGGTCCCTGCTGGCGCAAAAATCCCGGCTGGATTATCGAACAATACCGCAAATGGTCAGTCCAGAAACCGGAAAAACGCGCGATCATCGTTTATGATACCATGTGGGAGTCCACCGCGACAATGGCAAAGGCCATTGCCGACGGCATCAGCAGTGCCGGTGTTGAAGTTGAACTGATTTCGCTCAAGGCCAGAGAACGCAGTTATATCGCGACCATGGCGCTCAAATCAGGAGCTCTGGTTATCGGCAGCTCCACGCTTAATAATCAACTGCTGCCGGCAATCGCGGATATTCTGACCTATCTAAAAGGCTTGAGGCCGCTGAATAAAACCGGATTCGCCTTCGGCTCTTACGGCTGGAGCGGCGAGTCTGTAAAACTGATCAACGAATACCTGACGGCAACTGACGTGGAACTGACTTGTGAAGGCGTCAGGGCTAAATATGTGCCGGACCAGGCAGCGCTCCACGAATGTTTCAATGCCGGTGCCGCGCTAGGCAGACGGTTAATCGAAAAATTTGAAGCCGGCGATAAACCGGCATAAAAATAGCAAAAGTAGAAAACCCAAAACAAAGGAGATTGAGAATGCAAAAATTCGTATGTGACGTCTGCGGCTACATCTATAACCCGGCTGTTGGCGATCCGGATAACGGCATCAAGCCGGGAACAGAATTTAAAGACATCCCCGAAGACTGGGTATGCCCGGAATGCGGCGTCGGCAAAGACAGCTTCAGCCCTGTAGAATAATCAGCCGGAATCAGCCCGCCTGAGAAGTTATGTCTCTGGCGGGTATTTTTGACTGTGTCTCTATTTAGTTTCCACAGAAAACTTGACATTGTCTATTTGCAGCGCGGCATCGCCGTCAACCTGGAACAGCGGACGGATTTTACCGATCTGGCCTTTGCCGGGATATTCTTTATCCGGTACTTCCAGCGTAATTTCCTTCAATGTCCAATCCTTTGCGTCGATACTCTCTGTTTCCTGCACCAGGTCACCGCACCATACTGTTTTGGCATTGTACACATAAACGCCGGCGCGAATATTGCCAGTTCCTTTTACATAATAGGATATTTTGATTTTATCGCCGGGCTTGGCATCAGCTATGTTCCCGCTGAAAAAATGAACCAGTTCGGATGCAGACGTTTGGATTTCCACGCAGTTTTTGCCGTCCTGAGCGCCTTCGGTTAATACCGTTACTTTGCCGAGTTTGCCTTCGGCTTTGAACACATCATTGTTGACCCATTTAGCCGGCATGTTGTTATTGTCCAGCGACTCGAAACTGCCGTTAATCTGCAATTCCTTGATTTCAGCCTGAACAAGCATGGCGGTTCCGATTAAAGCGGCGATAGTGATGGACTTTTTCATTTAACTTCTCCCTTATATTTGTTATGGAACAATATTGGTTACTCTGTTTCCATGAACCGGACATTGTCCAGATCACAGTTGCCGGTCAATTCAATGGCGGGAATGATCCCGTCATCCGATTCGAATTTAGTTGTTTCAAAGGTGTATTCCTTCCAGTCTTTGGTCAACTCAAACGTTTCGTACTGTTTGCCGCCATACCATTTGCCTTCCGGCAGCTTGAAAGTGTAGACCGAGAACCTGACTTTCGGTTCGTAAGACGCGCCGTCCTGCTCCAGCGGAGTACCTCGGGCAAAGAACGCGCATTTATATTTGCGGTCGCCGGGCAACGGGTTGAAGGATGGATTGATATGAACGCTCTCCGGTCCGGCGGCAACCCGGATGTACCGTTTACCGTCCTGCGCGTCGCCAGCGTTTACCAGCGTAACTTTACATGGCTGTGTAGAGTTATTGACCAGCCATTGCGCCGGCCAGTCGGCTGACTTAAAATCCAGCGTAAAGCCTTTTTTCAACAGCATGTCGGCATGGACCTTCAACATACCGCCGCCTTTTTCAAACGAACCGTTGACGGCCAGATTACGCTTGATCTTACTTCTCAGTTCCTTGACGATACTTGAACCGGCAGGAACGGTCACTTCAAAGCCGGTTCCGCCGAATTCAGGGGTTCCGGCGGGGGATGAAATTCTGGTTTTCACCGGTGCGTCGGTCGGATTGTGGATTTCCAGGAAC
>CAIMFA010000576.1 GCA_903840185.1 uncultured Lentisphaeria bacterium
AAATCAGAACCCCGATGAATGGTATTCTGGGATTTGCCGAATTGCTTAAAGAGCCGCGTTTAACTGGCGAGGAACAGCAGCAATATATAAGCATAATTGAAAAAAGCGGCGACCGGATGCTCAATATCATCAACGATATAATCAGTATTTCAAAAATAGAATCCGGACAGATGGAAGTTTTTATTTCAGAAACGAATGTTAACGAGCAGATCGAATATATTTATTCCTTCTTTAAGCCGGAGATGGCGCAAAAAGGAATACATAGTACCTTTAAAAGAGCCTTGCCTGCAGAAGAATCAATCATAAAAACCGACCGCGAAAAAATTTATTCTATTCTTACCAATCTGGTAAAAAATGCCATTAAATTTACCGATACCGGTTCAATTGAATTCGGCTATGAGAAGAAAGGCGCATACCTTGAATTTTTTATAAAAGACTCTGGCGTTGGAATTCCCAAAGACAGACAGGAAGCTATCTTTGACCGTTTTATTCAGTCCGATATTGGTAATAAAAAAGCATTTCAGGGCGCTGGATTAGGATTATCCATTTCTAAAGCTTATGTGGAAATGCTGAATAGAAAAATTTGGGTGGAAAGCGAAGAGGGAAAAGGTTCAGTATTTTATTTCACAATTCCTTATAATGCTGAACCGCAGGTAAAAAGTGTCATTGAAAATACAGTACCAGGAGATGAAAAAGAGACTCAAATTCATGGACTGAAAATATTACTTGCCGAAGATGACGAGACTTCAGAAATGCTGATTGCAATAGGAGTCAAAAAGTTTAGCAGAGAAATTTTAAAAGCCAGGAACGGGGTTGATGCTGTTGAACTCTGCCGTAATTCACCTGACCTTGATTTAGTGCTGATGGATATTGCAATGCCGGTAATTAACGGATACGAAGCAACCAGGCAAATCCGGCAGTTCAATAAAAAGGTGGTTATTATTGCGCAAACAGCATATGCATTTGCAGGGGAGAGAGAGAAGGCGATAGCGGCAGGGTGTAATGATTATATAGGAAAACCTTTCAAGCTAGTCTCTCTGAGCGCGCTGCTTAAAAAATATTTTTAACGTTCTATAATATGAAGGAGCCGTCAATGAAGAGATTAATCGCAAGTTTGTTCATACTGCAGATAGCATTCAGTTCTATTGCCGAAACCAAACCGGTCAATGCGTCTGAAACCAGGCCGTTCAATCTCAGTCTTACCCCGGATGTCTCCATCTACGGACGGAATATGACGATTGAGGGCATGACTCTAAGTATCTGGGGTGAAAACCAGCAAACGTCATTTGCACTGGGCCTTGTGAACGGTTCCGCCGGCAGGAGTGCCGGGTTTAGTTTAGGCATCCTGAACTACGCGGAAAACTACAAGGGCCTGCAGCTGGGGCTGGTCAACTACACGAAACAGGACTCCTTCGGCTGGCAGGGCGGTTTACTGTTGGGTTTTCTGGTCAGTGCAGTGAACTACACCGGAGGCACCATGAAAGGGGTGTATACCGGCGTGGTGAATTACGCCGGCAATCTGAAAGGGTTGGAATTGGGACTGGTCAATTATGCGGATGATGCGGACGCCGGATTCCAGATCGGGCTCATCAATATCATGCACAAAAACAAACACTGGTTCTCCAATCTGCCGGGGGAACTGGCACCGGGAATGATTTTGGTCAACTGGCGGTTTCATGAGACTGAAAACAAGTAAAAGAGGAGACTTGGCTTTCGCCATATCCAGTAAGTACTTTGCCTGAGACACAGCACAAAAAATATAAAAATAGAGGAAATTTATGTCAGATAATAACACATCCAATGAACACAACCACCAGGCTCAGAATGGACATTCCGTGGTCGCGGTTTTTAATACGCATACGGAAGCGGAGGAAGCCGTGAATAATTTACATAAAGCAGGCTTCGACATGACGAAACTTTCTATCATTGGCAAGGACTATCACGCCGAAGAGCACGTCGTGGGGTATTATAATACCGGCGACCGGATTGGATACTGGGGCAAGTTAGGCGCCTTCTGGGGAGGATTCTGGGGATTGTTATTCGGTTCGGCATTTTTAGTGGTGCCTGGCATCGGCCCGATCGTTGTTGGCGGTCCGATTGTAGGATGGATCATCAGCGCACTCGAGGGCGCTGCGGTGGTTGGCGGGATAAGTGCCGTGGGGGCTGCACTCTACAGCATCGGCATCCCGAAAGACAGCATTCTCAAATACGAAAACTCTCTAAAATTGAACAAATTTCTGGTCATTGTGCATGGTACCGCAGGCGAAATCGGTCAGGCTCGTGACATTCTGCATGGTGCAAAATCCGCCGAAACCAACGTGCATCGCGCCAGACATCAGTTGTCGGAAGTCGTTGTTTTAACAAAGTAAGATAAGAATATATGCTAGTCCCTGTGGAAAGCATGAGAAAATGATATTGCTAATTGCAGGGAGCGCCTCTGCTGAAAGGAATTTATTTAATATGAAAAATCATCATGTAAAAATTAAGAGCTTATCCGTAAATAACTCCTAGTTTTCTATATATTATCATGGATGCTGTCAAATGAAGCAGCGCCTCATAATTGGCGGACTTTTTCTCAAATCTCACCAGGACTTTCCT
>CAIMFA010000577.1 GCA_903840185.1 uncultured Lentisphaeria bacterium
CAAGACCCGTCTTTTTAAGGTTTTTCCGGAGAGGAAAAAACGAAACCATATGAGGCTAATACCATGTCAATGACCAAACGCGATTTTGTGGAAAAGATAGCCAGGGCGACCGGCCTGCTCCAGCAGGATGTGGCTGTCGCGGTGCAACTGTTACTGGACACGCTGGCGGATGAAGTCGCCGCCGGACGCACGGTAGAGTTGCGTGACTTCGGCGTGTTTGACGTGGTTACCCGCAAAGCCCGGGTCGGACGCAATCCCAGGCGTCCGGAAGAGACTGTTGCCATACCAGCCAGAGCCGGTGTCCGGTTCAGATGCGATTGCCGCCGCCACTGTAACCACCGCTGCGCTCTCCGCCGCCCCCGCGACGATCACCGCTGCCGAATCCGCCGCTGCTGGGGCGACCGCCGCCTTCAGGTTTCGGACGGGCTTCATTCACATTGATACTTCTGCCGTCGAGATCAGTGCCGTTGAGTGCATTGATTGCGGCCGTGGCTTCCGCGCTGTTGTCCATTTCGACGAAGCCGAAGCCTTTGGAGCGTCCGGAATCGCGATCCATGACTACGCGAGCCGATTGGACCTGGCCGTGCGCCTGAAATAGTGCCTGGAGTGATGCGTCTGTGGTCTTGAACGAGAGGTTGCCGACATAGAGATTCATTCTTCTTCTTCCTATACGCCATGATGATTATTTTAGAACCGAAAATCTTTCCATGGCCAGAAACATATTTCGATATTACTCTTTAACTCCGGCAGGTAACGCTCCGTTTTGCGTCAGCCTGAACCCAGACCGACTAAATTAACCATTACTGGACAGAAGTGATTCCCGTCCGGTAAATTATGCAACCCCTCATCAATTTAACCTCTGCAAAACATTATTTAAAATGCTGTAACTATAAGAATAGCAACTGAAACCATAAATACAAGCATTGATTATGAGCCGCAGGCGGGAGGCATTAACCTGTTTGGGCATCATCAAGGCCATCATGCCCATCCGGGCCGCTATCAGGAATGCAGACGCAGTAAGTCAACGCGTGGAAACGCGAAATATTGATAGCAGTTAATTCAACGAGTAACACCGTTCGGCAGCTGTCAGTGACACCATTTAAAATGCTCAAAATACGGCTAATATTAATGCGCGTTGACACGCCGCCCGCCTTGTCCACTGTTTCATGGTGTATTTCGCTACCTTATTTGGAGATTGTTGTTGATTATTAAATGGTTAGCATGAATCCACTATACAAAAAAATTTTAGTGTATTCCAGACTAAAATGAATATTATACCCCAAAAGCTGACAGAATTACACCTCTGGAGAGCGTTGATTAGGCGTCGGTCGGCGTCGGTTTTTGCTGTTTTTTTGATTGGTTTTAAATGAGTCAGCGGCTGCTTTCGTAAACAGTTGAATGCTGCAGCTGCCTCCTCATGTTATCGGCATACTTCCCGGCCAGCTCCGGGCTGCGGATGCCCAGCAGGTTCTCGGAGTTCCCGGTTTTCGGCGGACTTGGTCAAGTTGAAGCTGCCGGTGATAATAAAGTAGATAAAAATTATAAAATATGCTGCTCCATGCTTGCTATAGTACCAATATGGTACTATAATAAAACATATCAACAACTGAGGAACACGATGAAAGTAGTCGGCTTAAGAACGCTGGATAAATTCAAAAAGAAACATGGTGACTGCCGCCGGCAAATAGATGCATGGGTTAAGGATGTAACAAATTCTGACTGGCAGTCTTTCAATGACATTAAAAAAGTTTATCCGTCTGCGAGTGTGCTGAATGGCAATACTGTGATATTTAATATCAAAGGAAATAACTACCGTCTTGTTACAGTTGTCGTGATTGTGGCCGGCAGAGTATTTATAGAATGGATCGGCACGCATGAAGAATACAATGGAAAGACATTTTAAAGGAGTATGATAATATGAACAACATTCATCTGGTTAAAACCGGCAAAGAGTATGATGCGGTAATGGAAAAGATTCTGGCTTTGGCTAAAACCGACCCGCGGAAGAATACACCTGAATATGAGCAGCTGGCGATTCTCAGTATGTTAATAGAGGAGTATGACCGCAAACATTATCCGGCGGTTGAAGCCGACCCGGTCGAGGCCATAAAATTCCGTATGGAACAGCAGGGGCTCAGGCCGGTTGACATGAAGGAGTATTTCGGATCAACCGGCCGATTTTACGATGTCATTAATAAAAAAAGGAATCTCAGCCTGGCAATGATTCGCAAACTGCATTCGGGGCTTGGGATCACTTATGAAAGTCTCCTGGCATAGCGCCATCCGTGCCTGGACTTTAGATACAATAAAAAACCTCCCCGGCAAACGTTTTACCGTTCCCGGGGAGGAGGTTAAATCAGGTTAGAAATTAGAGGACAGCGTCAGCATCAGCCTCAGTAAAACCTTCAGCTTCAACATCCGCTTCCGCATCAACGTCTTCGGCAGCATCTCCGGCTTCTGTTTCCGCTTCGGTGCCCGGCGCTTCGAATCTAAAGCAACTCCGGATGGTTTTGCGGACTGGTTTGGTGGTTTCCTCTGCGACGGCGAGAATGTCGCGTGTAAGCTCGTCTGGCGCCATTCTAACTAATTTCTCGATTACATCCAGTGCGGTTAATCGTTTTGATTCAGACGGCGACTCCGGCGCATCCGCGGCCTTGATCTCCTTTGCTGCCTGGGCAAGAGTAAGTTTTCCAGAGAGGAGTTCCTGGTAAGTTTCCTCGGACGCTTCAGCTATCTTTCGCGCCTTGGCAACAGTTTTCCCGGAGACCCCGACTTGTGTTCCGGCGAGATCGACAGCTTTGCCACATAAGGGAATTTTTTCCCTTATGTCGGTCCGGGCTCCCCGCCGTTCAGCCGCCTGCTGTTCTAACGCCGGCAGCAGCTTTACCGCCAGCGCGGCCCTCTGACTGGCCGTCAAGTGGCGGCGGTGCAGGTTCAGTGCAATAATCAACTCTTCCGGTGTGCCGGTGCCTTTCCATTCAACAGCTTTTACCTTGATGCCAAGCGCCCGGCATGCATTTAAGCGATTGCGACCGTCCAGCAGTACATTGCCGTGCATTATAATCGGATTTTGCTGGCCCTTTTCCATGCTCGATTTGAGCTGCTCAAACTCTACTCCTTCCATATCCGGAAAGGTTGCTGCCAGCTCGTGGACATCAATCTTTACGGTCGTCGGGTCAATTTCGTAGATACCATCCTGCTTTTGACCACGAGTCGCTGCTGCATTTTCATTTATTGCATCTGTTTGCTTCTGTTCATTTTTTTCTTTCATTTTCTTCTTGTCCTTAGTTTAAGGCGGGCAGCTATTAAAAGTCTGCTCCGCCTTGGGTTAATAGTTATAATATTTCTTGCGTAAATGTCTTCAGATAGGCGTCCATTGGCTCAAGTTCCGGG
>CAIMFA010000578.1 GCA_903840185.1 uncultured Lentisphaeria bacterium
GCGCTAAGTCTTTCGTGGTTAAACAGTTTTTCTTATCCTGTCTATCCCTGTTAATGTCTAAATTTTAAAGTTCAGGAATCTTCAACTGCTCCGCTTTCGGTGTCCACATGATCTCCTGCTGAATGCTCATTGAGGCGGGAAACTTATGAACATTCTGATAGCGGCTGGAAAGCGCCAGCAGGGCATAAGGCGAAAAAAGGAACGTATACGGCTGCTCTTCATGCAGCAGACGGTGAAATTGATAACATAATTCGATGCGTTTAGTATGATCGAATGTCACCCGCAGTTCATCAATAATCCGGTCGGCTTCAGCACTTTTGAATCCGTAATTGCTGCTGAATGGTTTGTCGGCTTCGCTGGAATGCCAGAGCTGATAGAGGTCCGGCTCGTAAGCAATCGTCCAGCCAAGCGTACTGGCTTCAAAATTCTTCTGTTCCAGCCGCTGCAGATAGACAGACCATTCCAGGGTCTGAATCTTCATCTGGATCCCGGCTCCGGCCATGTCCTCCTTGATCAGCGGCAGCATCTTCTGCTGAATCGGGTGGTTCGCCACCTGGAGGATGGTAAACTCAAACTTCTTTCCGTCTTTTTCCAGGATTCCGTCACCGTCAATATCTTTCCAGCCGGCTTCCGCCAGCAATGCTTTGGCTTTTTCAATATTGAACGCATAAGGTTTGATGCTCTTGTCATAATAGGGGCCGTCGTAGTAAAGCGGCCCGCTCACAATCTCGCCAAGTCCGAAATATGCGTCTCTTAAGATTTTTTCCTTGTCGACCAGGTAAGACAGCGCCTGACGCACCCGCTTGTCCTGAAACAGCGGATTTTTTAAATTGTAGCCAATATAGGAAAATGATCTGGACAGGTACTTCAGTTTGCTCAGTTTACCGTCTTTGCCGAATTCCGGCGTATTAGTACGGTTTACCCACTGTTCCGGCTGCAGGCTGAGCCGGTCGATGCTTCCGGAAAGCAGCGATTGAAAACTGGTGTTCGAATGTTTGATGATTTCAAGCGCCAGGTACTTGATTGGCGGGGCGATGCCGAGTTTGTCGCCGAAAAAGTTCTCATAGCGGGATAGTACAACCCGGCGGTCTTTGTCCCAGCGCAGCAGCCGGTATGGCCCGCATCCGACAATCATGCGGTTCCGCTGATGGTCGTCGTTAAACTTTTTCGCGTCGAACGGGCCTTCATAAGCATGATACAGATGTTCGGGCAGCGGACTCAGGCCGAGCGTCAGTTCCTGTGATTGATAATACGGCACTTTCCAGTAAACCTTGAACTCGTAATCCGAGATAACTTCAACCTTTTCAAGGTCTTTGTAGTAAACCCGCAGCGACGCGCAATTGGTCTCCGGATTATTTATCACATCCACATAGAACTTAAAATCCTGTGCGGTTACTTCTTTGTTTTTCCATTCCTTCCCGGTTACCGGATCGGTGAAATCCTGCCAGAGAATGCCTTTTCTCAGTTTGATCGAATAGACTTTTTTATCCGGGGAGATCGTCCAGCTTTCCGCCATCAGCGGCTCGAATATTTCCGGTTTGGCAAAATTGCGGTCAGCCAGCGACGAACCGCAGAATCCGTTAATCAAACTTACCGTATAATCATTATTAATTAAAGGATTCATGTTGCCGACATCGGCGGAGATGGAGGTGATAATCCGGTCTCCGGGCATCGCATTCTGATCGTAAAATTCCAGGTTGGCTATTTTCTCCGGCGATTTTTCAGCCGCCGGCGTCTTCGCGTCAGTCGCCGCTGCCGCGGACGGAACGAAGTTGACCGGCGATGCTGTGGTAATGCCTTTATTTTTCATCTGCTGGAGTGAATCGCTCATTTCCGACAGCTTCTTCTGCATGTCCATATAA
>CAIMFA010000579.1 GCA_903840185.1 uncultured Lentisphaeria bacterium
CCGTACCGCTACCGGCAGGCTCCTGCCGGTTTGTCCGATTTTATAATCCCGACTTTCAATGCCGCGTTTTTCGTCCGCCTCATAACCCTGATTATTGTCTCCTATATAGTATTCGGAATTTTCCTGATACCGGCTTACATCAAAGGCGGCAGCATGGAGCCGACCTACAAGCGGATCGGGGTCAATTTCTGCTGGCGGATGCGCTATCTGCTGCACGATCCGCAGCGCAAGGATATTGTGATTATCTATTATGCCGATAAAGTGCTGCTGCTGAAAAGAGTGGTGGCGTTTGAAGGCGAAACCGTCGAATTCCGCAATGGCGATTTATATATCAACGGGATAAGGATTGAAGAACCGTATGTCAAATATGCCTGCGACTGGAATCTGCCGCCGCGCAAAGTCAAAAAAGATCATATCTATGTAGTCGGAGACAACCGCAGCATGCCGATAGAACAGCATAAGTTCGGCCAGGTCGCCAAAGACAGGATTTACGGAGCCCCGCTATGGTAAATAAAGTCAGCATCAGTCTATTCATCAAGCCGCTGCTCCTGCTGCTGGCCGTTGCCGCCGGAGCAGCAGTCTGGTATGTCTATTTCAATAAAACCGACAAAGAGATGATCAAGGAGCAGCTCTATCAGTTCCGCTCCGATGCCTCAAAATATGCTGGCGAGGGGATGACGCAAAGCGTGCTTAAATGCAAAGCGCTGGAAAAGTTGTTTGATAAAATCTGCCAGGTAAACATCAATTTTGATATGTTCTCCGGCAGTTTTTCCCCGGATGAGATATCCTCAAAAGCAATGTTCTGCCGGAATCACTGCAACTCCGCGGCAATTGATTTCCACAAGATAAAAATCACGGTCGAAGGTGATAACGCGGAAGCCGATTTCACCGCATCGCTGGACGGGACATCCAAAGACGGAAAACGTTTTAATGAGTACAGAGAACTGGTCGTGTCCCTGAAAAAAATCGAGGGTAAGTGGCTGATTTATAAAATTGACATCCATCCGATTCTGGAAAAATAAAGGAAACTGCTAATGCTGAATGAACTATCAAATGTGGCGGCTCTGATTGACGCGGAGATTGAGAATGACGATTTTCCTTCGGCGGTCAAGCCGGAATATCTCCGTCTGGCGGTCAGGGATTATCCGTGCCATGGCGGAAAACGGCTGCGTCCCGCATTGCTGCTGTGGTCCTGCGGCCTGGTTGACGGCGAGATCGACCACGCCATTCCCGCCGCCGCGGCAGTGGAGATTTACCACAACTGGACGCTGGTGCATGATGATATCATTGACAATGACAGCGTCCGCCGGGGAGCGCCGACTACACATATCCAGGTTGCTGACTACGCGGCAAAGCATTTCAGCGCCGGCACGGCTGCGGCGGATAAGTTCGGCCGGGATTTTGCCATTCTGGCCGGGGACATCCAGCAGGGCTGGGCGGTCAATATGCTGCTGAAATCAGCGGAGCGCGGCGTACCGGCGCCGGTCACAGTGGCGCTCTGCCGCCGGATGCAGGAGCTGGTAAACCGCGAACTGATCTCCGGCGAAGCGCTGGATGTTGAATTTCCGCTGCGGGGATGGCGCAATATCGGCCCGGATGAGGTGATGCGGATGCTCTACCTCAAAACCGGGGCGCTGCTGCGCTTCTGCACTGAGGCCGGTGCGGCAATCGGCACAGGATCCCACGATTTCTCTGAACCGGTCATTACCTCACTGGGCGAATTTGCCTCTTCCGCCGGAATTGCGTTTCAACTGCGCGACGACTGGCTGGGAATATTCGGGGACTTTGACAAGTTCGGCAAAAGCATCGGCGCCGATCTGGCCTCGACCAAGCCGACAATCCTGCTGTTGAAGACTTTCGAGCTTATCGGTGAGTCTGACCGTAAAAAGCTGGAATCGCTGATCGGGTTGCCGGAATATACTATTGAGCAAATTGAAACCGTCCGGAAACTGATGCGTGATTCAGGCGCGGAAAAATATGTACTGGATAAATCGGCGGAACTTTCCGCCAAAGGCCGTTCTATTCTGATGTGTTTCGAGGACAATCGTTACCGGCAGCTGCTGCTGGAACTGAACGATTACCTGGTTTCCAGGGACAAATAGCCGGGATCAACTGCCGGCGAACGGGACTATCAGGAACATGGGATCGCGTTTGATGATCCCGCCAATCAGCTCCGACATGCCTTGAGCGTCAATAAGCTTTGAATCAGCGTCGCCGATTCTGCCATTCTGCTGCAAGGCGTGCTCCAGCAGCACCTTCTCGACCCGTGGATAATTCCTTTGCAGTCCCGGCATGTGCGGCCAGGTCGGCACCACAATCATCCGGCCGTTGCTGTCGATCACCGCCGGCTCAAACAACTGGCGGCAGAGGGTCGGCGCGCCGTTGGTGTTCTCGACAAAATGCAGGGTGGTGTTTGAGCTGTGTTCAACGCCAAGGAGCAGTATTTTACCCCATGCCTGAATCAGCTTGTGATACGGAGAATTAAGGCCGGCGGAAACACGGCACTGCTCATGGTCTTTAAGAATATCCCACGCTTTCGGCCCGGTGCCGGCCGTGCAGTGAGTAGGGCTCAGTGAACGGATGACGCCTGGCCGTTTCCGGAACGTTTCCGGAATGATGCCGAGTTCAGCAGGTGAATTGCGGATATCAAAGACACATCGGCTTTGCGCCAGGAAGAATTCTGAACCGTTTTGAAATGACGGCATCAGCAGGGTGCCGCCTGCGCCGACAACTTCCAGCAGCGCGTCAATCACGGCATCCGCTCCGCCCTCGACCATGCCTATCCGGGAAAGCGAACCATGAACCAGCACAATATCGTTCTGCTTCAGGCCGAGCGTCTTTAAATCTGCAACTATATCCTGCCGGGTAACTGTTCTTTTCTCAGTCATAGAGTCAACTGTCGAGTTTTGACTTGAGCAGTTCCACCACGAGCTGCGGGTTGGCCTTGCCTTTGCTGAGCTTCATAACCTGGCCGACAAAGAACTGCAACACCATGGTTTTGCCGCTGCGGTACTGCTCGACCTGAGCAGGATTCATTTCGATCGCCTGGGTGACAAAAGCATCTATCGCGGAGGAATCCGTGACCTGCACCAGTCCTTTTTCATCCACCACGGTTCTGGCATCTTTGCCGAGATTGAACATTTCCACAAAAACATCTTTGGCGATCTTGCCGCTGATGGTGTTGTCTTCAATGAGTTTTACCAGTCCGGCGAGTTTTTCCGGGGTGATTCTGCATTCAGATATGGATGTTTCCGATTTGGCCAGTTCGCGCAGCAGTTCAGAGATGATCCAGTTGGCCATGATCTTCGGGGTTTTGACCAGTTTAGCGCCTTTATCGAAATACTCCGACACCGTCTTTTCCAGAGTCAGCACATGGGCGTCATAAGGGGTCAGGTCGTAATCCCGGACAAAGCGGTCACGGGTGGCTTCCGGCAGTTCCGGCAGCTTCAGCCGTATTTCCTCGATCTGCTCCTTCGTGAGCGTGACCGGCATCAAGTCCGGTTCCGGGAAGTAACGGTAGTCGTGGGCATTTTCCTTGGAACGCATCAGATAAGTTTCGCCGCTGTCGTCGTTCCAGCCGCGGGTCTCCTGAGTGAGTTTGCCGCCTGCCTCCAGAACTTTTTCCTGACGCCATATCTCATATTCCAGCGAACGGTGGATCGAACGGAAACTGTTAAGGTTCTTGATCTCGATCTTCGTGCCGAACTCAGCGCCGGGCAGGCGGATGGACACATTCACATCGCAGCGCATCTGGCCCTTTTCCATGTCGCAGTCGCTGATTCCGGCATACTGCATGATCTGCTTCAACGCGGTGAGATACGCATAGGCTTCGTCGGCAGTGCGCATGTCGGGTTCGCTGACGCACTCCATCAGCGGCACGCCGGCGCGGTTGTAGTCAACCCCGCTGCAATTGGCAAAATGGGTCAGCTTGGCGACATCCTCCTCCAGATGAATTCTGGTCAGTCCGATATATTTGTCCGCCATGTCCTTGCCGGAAAACCCCTTGCCGTAAATATGGATGCGTCCGTTGGTGCAGAACGGCAGGTCGTATTGCGAGATCTGGTAATTTTTAGGCATGTCCGGATAGAAATAGCTCTTCCGGTCAAACTTGCTGAATTCGGCGATCTGACAGGAGCACATCACGCCGGCGGCGACAGTTCTCATGATCGCCTCTTTATTCGGAGTCGGCAGCACTCCCGGGTAGCCCATGCAAACCGGGCATACCAGCGTATTCGGGGGCTCACCATATTTATTCGGGCAGGAACAGAACATTTTGGTCTCAGTTCTCACCTGAATATGGACTTCCAGCCCGATCACTGCTTCATATTTAGACATATCTCAACCCTTTCTTACAGACTTATCAACAAAAGATTACGTAATTTATACGCGAATGGTACAATTTCCAGTTTGCCCGGCATATAAATTTCATGAAGTTGCGACTTTGCCTCCTCCGCCTGGGAATTATGATTGAAAATTCAATAGATTAAGCTAATATTACTAAAGTTTTCCTGTTTTTTTGAACCTATCTACCGAACCTGAGTCTGACATTCGACTATGATTCGCCATTTTTCTGCCGTTGAGATGGAATTACGAAAAAAAAGTCGATTTTCTTCG
>CAIMFA010000580.1 GCA_903840185.1 uncultured Lentisphaeria bacterium
CAGGCTAGATTCTAAATTCTAAATTCATGCAAAATTTGAGTTTTGCAATTGGCTCGTCTAATTAAATAATTTCCAGCTGGTCGCGACTACCAAGTTTGGGGAACTTGACATGCGGTTCAGCCTGATACCAGTAGGCTACCGAGGCAATATCATCCTGCAGCGGCAGATAACGCCCTTCACTTCTCCAGCCTATCGCCTGCATGGTGACTTTCAAGTCCTGCTGGAAGCGGATCGGATCAAAAATGTGGAAGCGGTACATGATATGGCGGTTGCCGTGCCGTCCCATCGCATGGCCGCACTGTTCCTGCATGGTGAGATCCTGATAGCCGAGAAAGAGCGCACTGTAGTTCGCGCCGAAGCACCATGCACCGCCGAAATAGTCTTCGGTACCGGTACCGCAAATTGTCGGGAACTCTTTGTCGCCGTCGATAAACGCCTTGAATTCGCCTTCGCCCCACCAGCCGTCGCTGTTCTGCTGCCAGGCCATAAAAGTGCCGACATAATGACCATTACCCTTGACGCCGTCGAGTATAACATAATCATCTTTACAGGGCAGTGGATTGGTCCGCCTGAACTGGGCATGAAAGTACGCTTCAGTGTCGCCTACCGGACCAAGCGCATAGTTGATCGTGTAGAAAAAGCAATCCAGATCAGTCGGGGCACGGTTTTCAATGGTGACTTTTGCATGCTTCCGGAACGGCATCGGAAAATAGCAATTTAAACCGCTCGAAGGATTGACATTGATCGGCAGCGCGACAATATTGGGACGGCTATTCCAGCTGTTGCAGAAGAAATCCCCCAGCGGCGACTCGACACTCGGTTCTGTTTCATTATCCCAATATATGCGCAGGATCAGGTCACGGTATTTTTTGAAATCGACAGTTATCCAGATGTGCTGAATCGTACCCGGCCCATCCACATCCATCAGCGTGGTCTCAGATTCCTTCGGCAAAGTGATGCAGGGGCGCACCTTCCAGGGCCTGCCCAGATAGAAAGACCGGAACTTTTCTTTATTGATATGGTAAGGGCCATTCCACCGCTGCCCGATTTTAACGACTTCCTCCTGCGGCTCCGCGCTTACTTCCGCCATCCCCCCCCGGCCTTTTTCCCCGTAAACATTTTCAGCCGTTATAGAACGGGTCTGAGCGTTGACCAGATGGGAGATTCCGAATAATCCGTTGAACATATGCTGCTCCTTTTTAAACTAAAAATCTGTCATATCATCTGCTAACAGATTTATACTTTTTACCGCTTGTCGCTTTCTCA
This sequence comes from uncultured Lentisphaeria bacterium, assembly GCA_903840185.1. GTDB lineage: Bacteria > Verrucomicrobiota > Lentisphaeria > Victivallales > Victivallaceae > CAIPAT01. Next base: position 1,267 of record CAIMFA010000580.1, read on the forward strand.
TACGTAACCGCAAAACCCGCGCCGGGCAATTCCCAAACTGGTCATTGAACCGGGTTCAAGCGGTAAGCATTATTAAATAATTTCCAGCTGGTCGCGACTGCCAAGTCCGGGGAACGTGACATGCGGTTCAGCCTGATACCAGTAGGCTACCGAAGCAATGTCGTCCTGCAGCGGCAGGTAGCGCCCTTCACTTCTCCAGCCGATCGCCTGCATAGTGACTTTCAAGTCCTGCTGGAAACGGATCGGATCAAAAATGTGAAAGCGGTACATGATATGGCGGTTGCCGTGCCGTCCCATCGCATGGCCGGACTGTTGCTGAATGGTGAGATCCTGATAGCCCAGGAAAGGCGCACTGTAATTCGCTCCGAAACCCCATGCCCCGCCGAAATAATCCTCGGTACCGGTACCGCAAATTGTCGGGAACTCTTTATCTCCGTCGATAAACGCCTTGAATTCTCCTTCGCCCCACCATCCGTCGCTGTTCTGCTGCCAGGCCATAAAAGTGCCGACATAGTGACCATTACCCTTGACGCCGTCCAGGATCACATAATCATCCTTGTATGGCAAGGGGTTGGTCCGCCTGAACTGGGCATGAAAGTACGCTTCAGTGTCGCAGACCGGCCCGAGCGCATAGTTGATCGTATAGAAGAAACACTCCCGGTCATTCGGGGCACGGTTTTCAATAGTGATTTTCGCATGCTTCCGGAACGGCATCGGAAAGTAGCAGTTTAAACCGCCCGCCGGATTAACATTGATCGGCAGCGCGACAATATTGGGACGGCTCTTCCAGCTGTTGCAGAAAAAATCCCCCAGCGGCGACTCAACACTCGGCTCTGTTTCATTATCCCAGTACATGCGCAGGATCAGGTTGCGGTGACTCTTGGGATCAACTGTTATCCAGATGTGCTGAATTGTCCCCGGCCCGTCCACATCCATCAGCGTGATCACCGACTCCTTCGGCACCGTAATACAGGGGCGCACCTTCCATGTTCTGCCCAGGTCGCGGGCGCAGGTGTTGAGGCCGCCTTTCTGTCCGATCCTGATGACCTCCGGCTGCGCTTCCTCACTTACTTCCGCCATCCCGCCGCGGCCTTTTTCCCCGTACACATTTTCCGCCGTTATGGAACGGGTCTGAGCGTTGACCAGATTGGAGATTCCGAATAATCCGTTGAACATATACTGCTCCTTTTTAAACTGAAAAATCCGTTTTTCAAAGTCTGTTTTTTGTAATTTATAAAGACTATAATGCAAAATCATGTATAAGTAAATGTTCTTTCAAATGGAAAATTTGTCATATCTTATGATTACAGGTGATTATTTCACTTCTTTCTGTTAAGCAAGATATTATTCACCGCAATCCAGGCAATCTATCCGGGGCAAACTGCGAATCTGATGTCATGCGCAGTCCTCCGTGTCCATCGGGTATCATCAAAATATTATCCTGAAAAACCGGAATATCCGGGTTGCCCGGCGTATACATTTTTCCAATCAGCTTCGGATGAGCAACATCAGTGATATCAATTGCCTTGACTACTTTCCATGCGCCGACTGATGTCATGAGCACGTTTCCCTTAACCGCAATTTTACCATTAATCGGCTCCATGCCTGAAAGTTTAAATACCGGCAGGGCTTTCAGCGGACGTTTATCATCCGGTGTTGTCAGCGAGTATCCGCTGGAATGACTGACAACCAACTCTCCGCCGCGCACGGCAGTGCCGGTGATGATATTTCCGGCAGCCTGCTTCATATCAGAAATACGGCAGGGCGTATCACCGTCAAGATCATACCATACCGGTCCACCCATATGCCAGTACACGGAGGCATATCGTCCGTTAACCAGCGCGGAAGTAATGCATTTCCCGTAAAATATCCCCGGCCCCCGGTCACTCAGCACGCATACTGGCTTTGCCGGATTTTTCACATTTATTATCTCAAAAAGATAAGTGCCGTTTTCAATAAGAACATAATGTTTGCCCGGCTCCGCGACAACCTGCTGAACTGAACATTTTTCCGGACGGTAGCGCCCGGCAAAAACCGGCTTCTTATCCGCTCCGATATTCCATATTGACAAACCGCCGGTCGCCTCGGCCGCATACAACATCCCGTCAGCAACGGCAATGTCCAGCACAAAATCATCAGTCGGAATGATATGCCTGACTTTAACGGGATTCAGGTCGATGATATGTATTCCGCCATTTCCGGCGGCAACAGCGGCAACCGAACCGCCTGTCATCACCGCCGCATGTACCTGTCCTTCAGGACGGTATATCTCCCATTCCTTGTCGGAGATTATCGTTTCTTTGTGAGAAGCTGTAAGCACAACCGGGGTGCCGCCTTCACTCATAATCGGTTTTACTTCCGGTGCATCAACAATATACAAACCGGAAAAATATCCCGCCACGTAAAGAACGCCGTCCCCGACAGCAACTGCCGCCGCCGCATCCGCAGACTTTTTTTCTTCGATATATGGCAGTACGGCCCGCCCTTTTACTACAGGATGCGCCTTCTCAGATATATCGATCAGGAAAACACCATTATATACATCATTGACTGCGACATATTTGTCCGATATGTCAACACCCCACATGTCAGGATAACCATTATAGAAGGCGGGGAAGTCGACACGCGACAATCGCTGCGGTTTTAACGGATCATTTACATTAAAAATCTCCAGACCGTGCCCTTTCCCGTATCCCCTGTCTTCAGCGTCCGGGGATGCATAATGGATCTTTTTGAATTCCGGGGCATGATGCCCGGTCGCCGCATACGCGAAACCGGACATGGCCCGTACTCCGTCACCGTAACCGCCAAGCGGAGCTGCGCTCTTCACCAGCGGGTAATACGGATTATGGATATCAACAATAATCAATTCGCGGTCCGCCCATGTCCCGGCGTATAGACAGCCGTTACGAATATCGACTGACTGCACCTCTTTCATTGGTATCACTGTCGATATGTACCGCAGGTGCTGCTTATCTGACACATTGATAAGCTCCACGCCGTGAAAACGCGACGCGACTGCAACCAATGGCAGCGACACTGCGAGTCCGGTAGCTTTTTCAAGCGTATCATAATGATATATGATGCTCGGACGGGCGGGATCTTTTATGTCAACAATATAAAGCCCGTCTTCCCGCGAAACGATAAATGCCGTATTGTCTGCAATTTCAAGCTGCCGCGTACTGCCGAGTCCGGACAAATTACCAAGGGCACGGGGATTTTTAGCATCAGTGATATCATAAATTCGAAGCACGCCGGCACCGATGGTATAAAGACGTTTTGCGTTAATTGCAACGTCAATGCACGGTTCCTTCATCACCGGTCCGCGGATTGCCAGTTTATTATAAATGCCGGGCTCGACCTTATCAATTGAATATGCTTTTATCGGCAGGCAGAGTGCTGCAGGAGCCAGTAATAAATACCAGTAATGCATAAATCATTTCCCTCTGTACTGTTAATGCAGAAACTCAGCCATTTAACCGCAATGACTTTTTGAGTATATTTCAGGCGGCTTAATTCCCGGATAAGTCTAAGACTCACTAACCTGAATAATCCAGGCTAAGGAGTTGTAAAGAAATAAGTGGTATTTTTATGCTGAGGGTATCGGGGAGAAATTTCGGGGTTGCCGGAGAGGAGCAAAGCCGTAGCTTTGTAACGAACCGGCAAAGCCGAAAGTGCCACCGAGAC
>CAIMFA010000581.1 GCA_903840185.1 uncultured Lentisphaeria bacterium
AACTATAAAATCAACGACAGATGAAAAGTTGATTATCGAAAAAATAGATATCGGTGGAGTTTCATTGATTCGTGCGGCAGCAATAAATTTTAAAGACACATTGATTGTTGCTGATAAAATTGATTCATCAAATTTGCTTCATATTTTAACAGAACAAAAAAGTGAAAGTAGTATTGAACAACGCAAAGAAGTTGCTATGAAAGCTTTCAATATCACTTCACATTATGATGGATTAATTTTTAATTATTTTGATAAAGAAAATTCTGCATTTAAGTCTAGCATTCAAAATGGAAAGACTTTAAGATATGGCGAAAATCCCCATCAGAAAGGTGTTTTTTATGGTACCTTAAATGTTGTAATATTATTAACTGATTTTGTATTTACGAGGTGAATATATATGGAAAAAAATCTTAATGAGATGCGCTCGGTATTGATGCAGATGGGCGAAAAGGCCTTGCAGGCATCCAGATTTCTGGCGGTGGCGGGTACGGCGGCGAAGAATAACTGTCTGAACCGGATGGCCGATGAACTGGAAGCTTCTGAAAGCGAGATCAGCAAGGCCAATGAAAAAGATATGGAAGCCGGACGCAAAAACGGTCTTTCCGGTGCGATGCTTGACCGTCTGAAACTCAATGCTGACCGGATAAAGTCCATGGCTGACGGTCTGCGTTATGTCGCCGGACTGGAAGACCCGGTCGGAATCAATTTGTCCACTACGGTCCGTCCGAACGGTTTGAAAATTGAAAAAGTATCGGTTCCGATCGGAGTCATCGGTATCGTCTATGAGTCGCGACCCAATGTCACGGTTGACGCCGCCGGACTCTGTTTGAAAGCCGGCAACGCGGTCATTCTGCGCGGCGGTTCTGAAGCTTTCCACTCGAACAGCGTGCTGGCGCACTGTCTCAACCGCGCCGCGGTGCTGGCCGGAATGCCGGACGGCGCAGTTCAACTCGTGCCCTGGACCGACCGCCAGGCGGTGGGAATCCTGCTGAAAATGGACAAATATATTGACCTGATCATTCCGCGCGGCGGCGAAAGCCTGATCCGGGCGGTGGTCGAACAGTCCACTATTCCAGTCATCAAACATTACAAAGGCGTCTGCCATTTATATGTGGATGACGGCTGTGATATTGACATGGCGCTGAAAGTGGTGGAAAATGCCAAATGCCAGCGCCCCGGCACCTGCAACGCCCTCGAAACGCTGCTGATCAATAAATCAGTCGCGGATAAATTTGTCCCCCGTTTTGCCAAAGTCATGAAGAAGTCCGGAGTGGAGCTGCGCGGCGATTCAAGATTTATCGCGATGGTCCCGGATGCCGTGGAAGCCACGGAAGAGGACTTCTACGCGGAATTTCTCGACCTGATTCTGTCAGTGGCAATAGTTGACGATGTTGTCCAGGCGGTTGAACATATCAATAAATATGGTTCGAAGCACAGCGACGGCATCATCACGGCCAATCTGGCGAATGTAAAATATTTTATGGACTGGGTGGATTCCGCCACCGTCTATCACAATGCTTCGACCCGTTTTACCGACGGCGAGCAGTTCGGCATGGGGGCGGAGATCGGCATCAGCACGGACAAACTGCATGCCCGCGGCCCGATGGGGCTGCCTGAACTTACCACCTACAAGTATCTGATATACGGCAACGGGCAGATCAGAACTTAACGTATGGCAACGACATTTTCAGGTAATGCGGCGATATACACTATCGGCTGCCGTTTGAATCAGGCGGACAGTTCGCTGGTCTGCGACCGTCTGACCCGGGACGGCTGGAATATTGTTGAAATGGAATCAGGTTCCGAGCTGAACCTGATTATCATCAACAGTTGTTCCGTGACCGGAACCGCTTCACAGAAAAGCCGTCAGGCCGCCAGAAAATTCCGCCGGCTGAATCCGTCCGCCTGCATTGTCATAACCGGCTGCAGCGCCGAAGTTGAAAATGAGTTCTGGTCGGCGGAGGATTCCGTGGATATCGTGCTGGCCAACCCGCAGAAAAAAGAACTTGCCGATCATGTCAGAACTTTTTTTGAAGATCAGCGGCAGATGTCCGGCATGTTGAAATTCAGTTCCAACGAACCGCCGGATGTGTTCATGGAGAATGCCGAGTCCAGTTTCCCGTTTAAAAGCCGGGCGTTTCTTAAAATCCAGGAAGGCTGCAACAATTTCTGCAGCTACTGTATTGTACCCTATACCCGGGGCAGGGAGCGTTCACGCGCCTGGGACGAGGTGATTGCGGACTTCAAGCATCAGCTTGACGCCGGATTTCAGGAGATCGTGCTGGCCGGGGTCAATGTCTGCGCCTATAACGATCATGGACGGCGGCTGCCGGACCTGCTGAAAGCGCTCACCGGATTTGAAGGAAAATTCCGCATCCGGTTGAGTTCCACCGAACCGCATCCGGACAATATGGAACTGCTGGCGGTCATGGCCGGCAATCCTAAAATATGCCGTTTCCTGCACCTTTCGCTGCAGCATGGAACAGATGAGATTCTCCATGCGATGAACCGTAAATACACCACTGCCGAATATGCGGATTTTGTGCGTGCCGCCCGTTCAATGATTCCAGGCATTCACCTGGGAACCGATATTATCGTCGGTTTCCCCGGAGAAACTGACGAACTGTTTCAGCAGGAATGCGAGTTTGTCCGGCAGATGGCTTTTGCCAATGTCCACATCTTCACGTTTTCCCCGCGCAAAGGAACCCCGGCGGCGACGCTGCCGGATCAGGTGAAGCCGGAAACCGCTAAACAGCGCTATAAGCAGCTCATGGAAATAACCGATGCGTCATCGGCTGAATTTATCAAATCGCAACTGCATCAGAAACTGAATGTCATTTTTGAATCCCGCGATAAGCAGGGGCGTTTTACCGGCTGGTCGGATAATTACGTTTCCGTCCGGTGCGCTGCCGCCGGAATTGTACCGCATGAACTGACCGAAGTTATTGCGTCAGGAATCATTCCAGGCGGCATTGAGTCTGAACAGCCCGGCTCCGCAACTTAATTTTTTATCCACAAAACACTCAAAAATGACGCTTTATCCTGGGAGCGCCGGTCGTCTGACCGGCTTTATGATTTAACAGGGATGGACAGGATATACAGGATAAGA
>CAIMFA010000582.1 GCA_903840185.1 uncultured Lentisphaeria bacterium
GCATAGCCGCCGACAATCATGTATTCAACGCTGTGCTTTTCTAACAACTTCAATAATTCTTGAAAGTCTGGCTGGATATTCATATAGAAATTTCCCTGATTGAAGCCTTAAGAGTTCCAAAGCGTCAAGCCGCTCTTCCGGAGTCTTGCTCCTCCAGTACTCTTTATCTTCAGACGCTTCTTTGCTGAATGTTGATACGGATAATGTTTTTTTCATAATTCCTAATATAATATTACAGGCGGACTTTTACAACGTAAAAACAAATTTGACCCCGCAGCCAGAGTTCCCGAATTAACCACAGAGACAAAGACACAGAGAAATCCTTTTTCCAAATCAAAAACATTTTTATCCACAAAACACACAAAATAACTCAAAAATGAAACATAGAACTCAGCGTATAACTGCATTTCGCAATGCAGTTATACGCTGAGTTATGGTTTTCTTTGTCTTCCGCTTTTGTGTCCTTTTGAGTTTTTTGTGGACAAATGTATTAATGGATTTATTTATACTTTGACTATTGACATACATCGTCACTCGATGTATAATTAATACCTAGACAGACGATGCATAATAACAGCGGAGGATTAAAATGGCAGTCAACAGCGATATGATGCGGGGAATGGCGGAGCCGGTTATTTTGAAACTGCTCAACCATAAAAAAATGTACGGCTATGAGATCATCAAAGTCGTCAACGAAAAGACGAATAACGCGTTTCAGTGGAAAGAAGGCACACTCTATCCGTGTCTGCACCGGCTGGAAGCGGACGGCCTGATCGAGAGCGAATGGGAGATTGCGGACAACGGCAAACCCCGTAAATATTACACCCTGACGAAAAAAGGCCAGGCGGAAATGGCGGCGAAAGTCGAGGAATGGTCGCATTTCGCCCAGGCGGTCAACACTTTGCTGTTCGCTTAAATCCGGGAGGGAATCCGATCATGGATAAACTTAACCAGTCGCTGGATTTATTTACCGAAGGGCTGCGTTCCGACCCGGAAATCCGGCTGGATATCCGCAAGGAACTGCAATCCCATCTCGAAGAAAAAATCGCGGAGGAAACAGCTCAAGGCCATTCCAATGAGGAGAGCCTGGAACTGGCGCTGAAGACATTCGGTTCACCCGTCGAAGTCGCCGACGGCCTGGCCGCCGCCAACCGCAGACGCATGAACTTCCGCGCCAGAATGCGCCTGTTAGCCGGAGCGCTGCTGATTCCCGCCGTGATCATCTGCGCCTTCATCTCGCTGGATATGGCTTCAAGCGTCAGCATGCTGGATTTGACCTCATCCGTCAGTAACTTTGGTAATCCTTTTCCTAATACTTCCTCAAAAACACTCAGCTTCAACCTTTTCCGGCACTATACTCCTGAACAGGAATTGATTCTGCACGGCGATCGCAATAAAAGAACTCATCTCGAACAGCAAAAAGCCATATGGGAGAGATTCCCTGACAACAAAATCTATGCGGCCAACTATATTATTTCTCTTATTGGCCTTGATAACAACAAAGACTGCGACTTTATAGCTGAAATCGAACGTGTCGGGAAGTCCGATCCGGACAACGCGCTGTATAATTACCTTGCCGCCGGAATACTGCTGAAAGACGCCTGCAATGAGGTTGGCCTGCCAAGGGAGGACAAGAAAGCCAAACCGCAATACCGGTTTGAAATTAAAGACCGGGCTTTGATGGACAAAGCCATGCATGAATATCTGGCCGGAGTAAATAAGAAATATTGCAATTCGTATACTGCCGACCTGTTAAAACAGAGGCTGCAAATCATGGGAGAGGCCAACTCGCTAACCAGCCAGCTTGAGCAGATGGTGCTTGGCGCCGGAACCCTGCTGCCGCAATTAAGCAACTATAGAAACATCGGCAGATATATGCCGGAATATGCCAATATTTTGATCAAGGAAGGCAAAAAACAGGAGGCGCAGCAATACCTGAACACCTGGAAGCAATTTTTCCAGCATGTCAATTCCGATGGAGACTGGCTCATTGGTGTGCTGGTTACTGCCGCCATCGCCAGCATAGATGCGGAAAAGTTGCCGCCGCTATATAATAAACTAGGCATGGCGGAAACCGCAAAAACTGTTACGCATGAAACTGAACTCCTGTCAATTCCGGTACGCGAATGGAAAGAAAAAAAACGCGATAAAAATACCATGCCCTACTCGCGTGGCGGCATCCTCCCAGGAATGCTGCTGCCTGCGCTGGGACGCGAATTTACAGGCGAAGAACTGGCTCCTGAACGTTACGCTGAATATGTTTTATGTCAGAAAATCACACAGTCAATGATTGATTTGATATTGATTGCTGGAATAATGTGTGCTGTTTCCGTTGCGCTGTACTGGCGCTTCCGTAGCGGCAGCCGGTTATTATTGCTGACTCCGCCACCTTTGACAGTATTGAAAATCCTGGGTTTCGGCGTTGTATTGCCGTGTGTTGTCTATTTCGTACTTTCGCAGATTGAGCTGCTCAGCGGATACGATTACGGTATTGTTGCCAACGGGGCTCGTTTTGTTGCGCAAATGGCGCTTTTACTGTTACTAATTCCCGCCATCGTGCTGATGCTTACCGGCAGATATGTTACTGCCAGATGCCGTGAACTGGGAGTGGAAACGCCGCCGCCGTCCGGCAAAATTCAGAAAATATCTGTTATAACCGGATTAGCCGTGCTGGCCTTTGCGGCGTTTGCGCCTTTGTCTATGGCCACACCGCAGAAACTATCTCCAACGGCGATCATATTGCTTATCGCGGGGATTATTCTTGCCGTGTTAATCATACTGCGAGTTGGGCAATGGGAGGCGGTGCTGTTCAGCGTCAAGAAGTACAGTACTTATTACGGCGCAACCGCCAGAACAGTGATGCTGACGTTCGCGTTGGCGGTGCTGGTATTGACCTGCGTTTTCCGTCCAATCCTGGACTGGCGGGAAGCGGAATTCATCCGTGAAGACAAAATTATGTTCGGTTCAGCCGAAAGTTTTACCAAAGTCGAAGGTGATGTGACCAGAGAACTGAAAAACGGGATCGACCAGGCAATGACTAAAATCAGGGAAAAATAGCTTCTCATGGATAAACTTAACCAATCGCTGGATTTGTTTACCGAAGGGCTGCGTTCCGACCCGGAAATCCGGCTGGATATCCGCAAGGAACTGCAATCCCATCTCGAAGAAAAAATCGCGGAGGAAACAGCTCAAGGCCATTCCAATGAAGAAAGCCTGGAACTGGCGCTGAAGACGTTCGGTTCGCCTGTCGAAGTCGCCGACGGCCTGGCCGCTGCCAACCGCAGACGCATGAACTTCCGTGCCAGAATGCGCCTGCTAGCCGGAGCGCTGCTGATTCCCGCCGTGATCATCTGCGCCTTCGTCTCGCTGGGAATGGCTTCCAGTTTCAGTCTTCTGGATTTTGCAATTTTATACAGGCACGGACCATATTTATTCGTTTTCTCTGAGACTCCTCCTAGTTTCAGTTTCGACATTCTCTGTCATTATACTCCTGAACAAAAATTAATTTTATATGGAGACCGTACAAGAAAAACGAATGTTGAATTGCACTCGCTTGGAGACTGTACTGGAGAATATAATATTGAATGGCAAAAAGCGATTTGGGAAAGATTTCCCGACAACAAAATTTATGCAGCCAATTACATTTTGGCGCTGGTGATTGGAGATAGATACCGTGACCGGAATTTCATCCTAACGGAAATCACACGAGCCAGCCAGATTGACCAGGATAATGCGCTGTATAATTATCTTGCCGCCGGAGTCATACTGGACGATGCTTGTCGCGAAGTTGAATTGCCAAGAGAGGATAGGAAAACCGAGCCACAATACCGGTTCGAACTCAAAGACCGTGTTTTACTGGAAGAAGCCATGCGCGAATATCTCACCGGGATCAATAAGAAATATTGTCGTTCGTATATAACCGAGCTTTTAAAACAGCGGATGCAAATCATAGGCGAGATTGATTCGTTACCCAAGTATCTTGAGCGGATGAATATTGAGATACAATCTTTTATGCCGCATTGGACATGCAATAGAAATATCGGTAAATACATGCCGGAGTATGCCAGCATTTTAATCAAGGAAGGCAAAAAACAGGAGGCGCTGCAATGCCTGAATACATGGAAGCAATTTCTCCGGCATGTAAATTCTGACGATGGTGATTGGTTGTTCTCTGTGCTTGTTACTACCTGCATTGCAGCCACCGACGCGAAAAAACTGCCCCCGCTATATGAGAAATTAGGCATGACAGAAGTCGCTAAAACTACCGCATTGAACGCTGAGCTTTTGTGCAAACCTGTAAGCGAGTGGAAGAGCAAACAACGTCAGATGAATGCCGCGTCGCATGGTTTGGACAGAGGGGGCATCTTGGCCAATATGTTATTGCCTGCACTGGGACACGAATTTACCAGCGAAGAACTGGCGCCTGAACGTTATGCGGAATATGTTTTCTTCCAGAAAATCACGCTGGCGCTAATCAATTTGGTCTTGATTGCCGGGATGATTATCGCTATTGGCGCAGCATTGTATTGGCGATTCCGCAGCCGCAGTCGGTTGTTACTACTGGCTCCGCCACCTTTGACAGTATTGAAATTTCTGGGCATTGGCGTTATTTTGCCATGCGTCACCTATTTTGCGCTTTTGCAAATCGAATTGCTCAGCGGATATAACTACGGTATCACTGCTAACTTCCCCCGTTTCATTGCGCAAACGGGACTACTGCTATTATTTATTCCTTTCATAATTCTTATGCTTGTCGGTAACTACGTTACTGCCAGATGCTGCGAATTGGGGGTGGTAATTCCGCTACCATCCGGCAAAGTCACAAAAATAGTCGCCATGACTGGATTTGGCCTGCTAGGCATTACAGCGTTTACTCCACTTTCTGTGTTCCCAAGCCAAATAGTTTATAGTATATTGATTGCCGGTGCAACTATTCTGGCAGTGGCGATCATATCACAGGTCGTACATTGGATAAGACTGCTATTTTTCTACAGACAATACAGCATTTACTGCGGCGGCTCCGCCAGAATGGTAATGCTGACGTTTGCGCTGGCGGTACTGGTAATGACCTGCGTTTTCCGCCCTGTCTTAGACTGGCGGGAAGCGGAGTTTATCCGGCAGGATAAAATCATGTTCGGGTCGGAAGATGGCTGTACTAAAATCGAGAATGATGTGATCAAAGAGCTGAAAAGTGCCATCAATCAAGCCTTGGCAAAAATCAGTAAATAATTTGAGGCGCCGTAAAGAAATAAGTTTGACATCTTCGCGTTTCTCCCGAATGCCTTTGTGTTTGCCGGTTCGTTACATACCTTCAGGTATGCGCCTTACCGGCAATTCCCAAAATCTCGTCGGGATATTTCGCGAGACTTGTCAAGTTTATTTCTTGAC